>DATGEL010000119.1 GCA_035310145.1 Dehalococcoidia bacterium | reverse complement strand
TAGCGCTTCTGCGGCTTGCCAAAGTAGAGCCCGCCGGTCAGCTCGCGCACTACGACCATATCCACCCCGGCGAGCACGTCGGGCTTGAGCGTGCTGGCGTTCTGCATCAGCGGGTGTACCTTCACAGGCCGCAGGTTGGCGAAGAGGCCGAGGCCGCGGCGCAGCGCCAGCAAGCCCTGCTCCGGACGCACTTTGGCACGCGGGTCGTCCCACTTCGGCCCGCCCACGGCGCCGAAGAGCACGGCGTCGCTCTGCTTGGCCAGGGCCAGCGTCTCCGGCAGAATCGCCACGCCGGCCTTGTCGATCGCCGCGCCGCCGCAGAGCCCCTCGGCCAGCTCGAAGTGGTGGCCGAAGCGCTTCTCGACGGCGCGCAGCACTTTCACGCCCTCGGCGCAGACCTCCGGCCCGATGCCGTCTCCGGGAATGACCGCGACCTTGAACGTTGCCATTGGGCCTCCCTTTGAGCGGGAACTCGCCGGGTTTAGGCTCGGATCTTGCCGCGACGGCCCGCGGCGCGCCGCTGGCCCTCACCCCCGGCCCCTCTCCCATCACGCTGCGCTATGGGAGAGGGGAGATCAACACCGCGGGCTCGTCGCCCGCCTCAGGGCGTGCTCGCGGTGGCGACACGGCCCGCAACCTTCGCCATGTGCCCGACGCGGCTGAGGCCGTCGAGGTAGGCCTTGGCGCTGGCGACGATGATGTCCGTGTCGGCGCCGCGGCCGGTGGCGATGTGATCGCCGGACTTGACGCGCACCACGACCTCGCCCTGCGCGTCGGTGCCCTCGGTCACGCTCTTCACCTGGTAGTCCACCAGCTCGGCGCTGATGCCGGTGATGCGGAGAATCGCCTTGAACACCGCGTCCACGGGGCCGTCGCCGATTGCGGCGTCGGTGACTTCGTCGCCGTCGGGCATGCGAATGCGCACCGTGCCGGTGGCCGTCATGCTGCTGCCTGACTGCACCTGCACCCAGACGAGGTGGAAGACCTCGCTGGCGACGCGCTTCTCGTCCATAACCAGCGCTTCGAGGTCCCGGTCATCGACCTCGCCCTTCTTGTCGGCCAGCTCCTTGAAGGCCATGAAGGCGCGGGAGAGCGCCTCGTTGTCGAGCTTGTAGCCCAGGTCTTCCAGCCGCTGCTGCAGGGCGTGGCGGCCGGAGAGCTTGCCCAGCACGAGCTGCGTGCCTTCCGGTACGCCGATCGCCTTCGGGTCCATGATCTCGTACGTGGCGCGCAGCTTGAGGATGCCGTCCTGGTGGATGCCAGACTGGTGGCGGAAGGCGTTCTTGCCGACCACGGCCTTGTTGTGCTGCACGGGCATGCCGGTCAGGTGCTCGACCAGCTTTGAGGTGCGGTAGAGCTGCGTGGTGTCGATGCCCATCACGCTGTTCAGGTGGTCTTCGCGCGTCTTGATCGCCATCACGACCTCTTCGAGCGCGGCGTTGCCGGCGCGCTCGCCGATGCCGTTGACGCAGACCTCGATCTGGCGGGCGCCGGCGCGCAGCGCAGCCAGCGAGTTGGCGGTCGAAAGGCCGAGGTCGTTATGGCAGTGGACCGAGACGACCGCCTTGTCGATGTTCTTGACGTTCTCGAAGATGCCGCGAATGAAGCGCTCGAACTCGTCCGGGATCGCGTAGCCGACGGTGTCCGGGATGTTGACCGTGGTGGCCCCGGCGGCGATGCACGCTTCGAGCATCTTCCAGACGTACTCCGGCCGCGAGCGGGTGGCGTCCATTGGGCTGAACTCGACGTCGCCGGTGTAGCTCTTGGCGCGGGCCACCATCTCCACGGCCTGGTTCAGCACCTGCTCGTAGTCCTTTTGGAGCTGGTGCATGATGTGGATGTCCGAGGACGAGAGAAAGACGTGGATGCGCGGCTTCTCGGCTGCATTCCGCAGCGCCTCCCAGGCGGCGTCCACGTCGCCGGGCACGGCGCGGGCGAGCGAGGCGACGGTCGCGCCTTTGATCTCGCGGGCGATCGCCGCCACGGCGTCGAAATCGCCGGGCGAGGAGGCGGCGAAGCCCGCCTCGATCACGTCTACGCCCAGCTTTTCGAGCTGCCTGGCGATCTCCATCTTCTCTTCGCCGTTGAGGGCAACGCCGGCGGCCTGTTCGCCGTCGCGCAGGGTCGTGTCGAAAATGATGATGCGGTCCGACATGATGGGTTCTCTCCATAGGATCGTCAGTCGGGAATCAGCAGTCCGCTTGGAGACGGGTCGCGACAGGTAGGTCTCGCCGGCCCTGTCGGCCCTCACCCCCGGCCCCTCGCCCAATCCTGGGCGAGGGGAGCTTGTTTCCTTGCTTCGGTGGCGATTCCCAACCGCCCACTTCCCTGTTCCCTAACCCCTATTCCCTCCGCGCGGCCCTCTCGGCTCAACGGGAGCCGGAGGGCCAGCTAAGGGAGAGTCGGTGCGTCATCATCAGTTCTCCGAGGTATTCCGATATGTCGGCTGCGCTTCAGTCCGAGGCGAAGGGCAGCGGCTTGGCGGGCATGCGGCCCTCGCGGCGGTGGAACTGGCGGATCTCGGCCGGCTCGGCCTCGACCGTGGTCGAGCCAACGCCGCGGGCCAGCGCCACGCGGCCCGTGCGCACGATCTCGCGGATGCCGTAGGGCCGCAGCACCTTGAGCAGGCTTTCGAGGCGATCCTCGTCGCCCACGGCCTCCAGCACCAGCGTCGTGTCGGTCACGTCCGCGATCTCGGCGTGGAAGATCTGCGCGAGCTGCACGATCTCGTGCCGGTTGAGGTTGTTGCAGCGCACTTTGATCAGGGCCAGTTCGCGGGCGATGATGCCGTCGTGCGTGATGTCCGAGACCTTGACCACATCGATCAGCTTGTAGAGCTGCTTCTCGACCTGCTCCACCTGTGTCGTGGCGCCGTCGATCACCAGCGTCATGCGTGAAATGCCCTCGGTCTCAGTCTTGCCCACGGTGATGCTCTCGATGTTGAAGCCGCGGCGGCGGAAGAGGCTGGCGACGCGGTTCAGCACGCCCGGATGGTCCTCCACCAGCGCCACGAGGGTATGCATGCTGTGGGTCGGCATCACGATCGCGCCCCTTTCGATGACTTGCCGGCGGTCGCCGGGTGGTCCAGCGTCTCGGCCAGCGAGGCGCCGGCGGGCACCATCGGCCAGACATTGCCCTCGGCCTCGACGTGGAAGTCGACGAGCACGGGGCCGGGGTGCGCCATCGCCGCGTCGATCGCGGCGCGCACGTCCTGCTTGGCCGTCACGCGCATCGCCTTCATGCCGTAGGCCTCGGCCAGCTTGACGAAGTCCGGCTGGCAGAGCGCCTCGCGCGTGTCCACGGCGACGTAGTTGTTGTCGTAGAACAGCTCCTGCCACTGGCGCACCATGCCCAGGAAGCCGTTGTTCATGATCGCGAACTTCACCGGCACGCGCTGGTCCATGATCGTGGCCAGCTCCTGCGAGGTCATCTGGAAGCCGGCGTCGCCGCAGATCGACCAGACGGTCTTGTCCGGCCGCGCCATCGCCGCGCCCAGCGCCGCCGGCACCTCGAAGCCCATCGTGCCCAGGCCGCCGGAAGTGATCAGCGTGCGCGGCTCGCGGAAGGTGTAGAACTGGCCGGTCCACATCTGGTGCTGGCCCACGCCGGTGACGATCACCGCCTCGCCCTTCGTCGCCTCGTTGAGCTGGCTGATCACGTACTGCACGGACATGGTGCTGCCCGGCGGCACGATGAAGCTCGGATGCTCCAGCCGCATCTCGTCGATCCAGCGCAGCCAGTCGACGTGCGTGTTCGGCTCGACCTCTTGGATCAATGCGCTGAGCACCGTCTTCACATCGCCCACGATCGGCACCGCGGTCTTGAAGTTCTTGCCGATCTCGGCGGGGTCGATGTCGATGTGGATGATCTGCGCCGTGGGGTTGAAGTCGGCGAAGCGGCCCATGGCGCGGTCGTCGAAGCGGTTGCCGATGCCGATCACCACGTCGGCCTTGTCGGTCGCGTGGTTGGCGTAGAAAGCGCCGTGCATGCCCATCCAGCCGTAGCTGAGCGCATGGTCCTGCGGGAAGCCGCCGATGCCGAGGAAGGTGGTGACAACGGGGATGCCGGCCTTCTCCGCGAATGCTTTCAGTTCCGCCGCGCCGCCGGAGGCGATCACGCCCTGGCCGGCGATGATGATCGGCCGCTGCGCCTGATCGATCAGCTTGGCGGCCCGCTTGAGCTGGCCACTGTGTCCCTGCATCGTCGGCTTGTAGCCGCGCAGCGAGATCGTCTCCGGCCAGTGGAACTCGGCCTCTTCCTGGAACACATCCTTGGGAATATCGACCAGCACCGGCCCCTGCCGCCCCGTGCCGGCGATATGGAACGCCTCGCGCACGGTGTAGGCGATGTCCGAGGCCTTCATCACCAAATAGTTGTGCTTGGTGATCGGCAACGTGATGCCGGTGATGTCGGCCTCTTGAAAGCCGTCGCGGCCGAGCAGGTTGCGGGCCACGTTGCCGGTGAGGGCGACTAACGGCACCGAGTCCATCCAGGCCGTGCAGATGCCGGTGACGAGGTTGGTGGCGCCGGGACCGGAGGTGGCCAGGCAGACGCCGACCCTGCCCGAGGCGCGGGCGTAAGCATCGGCGGCGTGCGCCGCGCCTTGCTCGTGCCGCACCAGCACGTGGTGCAGCTTGGGAAACTCGGGGAGGCGGTCGTACAGCGGCAGCACCACGCCGCCGGGGTAGCCGTAAATATGCTCAACGCCCTCGCGCACGAGGCTTTCGAGCAGGATCTGCGCGCCGTTCATTCGCATGCGGGAGTCCTTTCGCCCTTCGCCCCCAGGGTCAGATGGATACGGGTCGCGTCGCTTTGTTGTGCTCTGCGCGGCGATGCTACCCATCCGTCCCGTGACGGCGGGACGGCGAAGCGCTCCTTTCCTGGTCTGCCGGACATCGATCTCTCCATCCGTACCGCCGCAAGACACACCGCACGGCGGCGGCCTGCTCCGGGGAGCACCGCCTGCGTGTCGCTGCCCGGCGCGGCGCTCCCGAACGTCAGATAAGAGGCAGGGGAAGAAGTACGAGCGAGCGTACGGGAAGCAGAATGGCGGGGCGAGCGGCGCGCAGCGCAAAGCCGGCCTCGTGAGAGACCGTCGCTGCCATCCGCCCGCCGGAACACCGTCCGCCCACGCTCACCCTCGTTCGCGTACGAAAAAACCCGTCCCAGCCAAGGGACGGGCACGGCCCGCGGTACCACCCTCGTTCCCCGCGGCGCCGGCGCACTGCGCCGGACCACGAAGCTCTCGGCGGCGCGATAACGAACGCCACTCGTTCCAGCTTACTGCCCGCGATGTGCAGGGCCATCGGCCGGAAGGCTCAGGAGCGAGTTCGGCTGCTGCCACCCGCCGGGCTTGCACCATCCCCGGCTCGCTTCGGGCGCGTGGCGTGCCTGATACTCTCCGTCAACGCCGTGCAAGCGATAGATAACCGCTAAGTCCCATTCACGATAGTCGGCTACGCGGGTAGGTGTCAACAGGGCTCGTGCGCCGGCGCATGCTCCGGAACGTGACACCCGCGGCGGCCCACGCCGAATCTCCGCGCTTCGTACGAATGCGCTACCATCACCACGGCCGAGATGCCGGGCAGATCGCGCGGCGCAGAACGCTTCAGGAGTGGAGGCAGCAACGATGGCAGAGATCGACGGCGCAACGTTGATGGCGCAGAGTCTCAAGGCGCAGGGTGTCGAGCACATGTTCGGCATCGTCGGCTTTCCGGTGCATCCGATCGCCAACGCCTGCCAGCGCGAGGGCATCAAGTTCTACGGCATGCGCAACGAGCAATCGGCCTCGTACGCCGCGCAGGCCGCGGGCTATCTGCTCGGCCGGCCGCAGGCCTGCCTGGTCGTCTCCGGGCCGGGCGTGGTGCACGCACTGGCCGGGCTCGCCAATGCCTGGAGCAACGGCTGGCCGATGCTGCTGATCGGCGGCGCCAGCGATAGCTTCCAGGACGGCATGGGCGCCTTCCAGGAGGCGCCTCAGGTCGAGGCGGCGCGGCTCTGGTCCAAGCACAGCATGCGCGTGGAGACCGTCGGCCGCATTCCCTTCCACGTCGAGACGGCGGTGCGCAAGGCGCTGTATGGCAGGCCCGGCGCCGCGTACATCGACATGCCCAACGACATCATCGTCGGCAAGGTCGAGGAAGAGGCGATCTCGCCCATCCGCCGCGTGCCCGACCCGCCCCGTACCCAGGCGCCTGAAGGGACGGTGCAGGAGGCGCTGGCGCTGCTGAAGACGGCGGAACGGCCGCTGGTGGTCGTCGGCAAAGGGATGGCCTGGAGCCGCGCCGAGGCCGAGGTGCAAGAGTTCATCGAAAAGACACAACTGCCGTTCCTGCCCTCGCCCATGGGCAAGGGCGTGATTCCCGACGATCATCCGCTCTCCGTCGCGCCGGGCCGCACCTACGCCCTGCAGAACACCGACGTCGTCTTCCTGATGGGCGCCCGGCTGAACTGGATCATGCACTTCGGCCTGCCGCCGCGCTGGGCGCCCGACGTGAAGGTGATCCAGCTCGACATCGACGGCAACGAAATCGGCACCAACGTGCCGGCCAGCGTCGGCCTCCTGGGCGACGGCAAGGCGATCGTGCGCCAGCTCAATCAGGCGCTGGAACAGAGTCCCTGGCAGTTCAGCGCCGAGAACCGCTGGCGTTCCGGCCTGCAAAACGCCGTGGCGACGAACACCAACAACACGGAGCCGATGCTGGTCTCCGACGACGTGCCGATGGGCTACTACCGCGTGCTGCGCGAGATCCGCGACGCCCTGCCGCACGACGCCATGCTCGTCTCCGAAGGCGCCAGCACGATGGACATCTCGCGCCAGGTGATTCCCAATTATTTGCCGCGCACGCGGCTCGACGCGGGCAGTTTCGGCACGATGGGCATCGGCTGCGGCTTTGCCGTGGCGGCCGCGGCCTGCCACCCGGAGCGGCGCATCGTCGACCTGGAGGGGGATTCGGCCTTCGGCTTCAGCGGCATGGAGGTGGAGACCGCCTGCCGCTACAACCTGCCGATCACCTACATCGTCGTCAATAACAACGGCGTGGGCGGCGGACCGAGCACGACCGATCACAACCCGCTGACGGCGCGCGCCGGCGCTTATACGGCCAACGCCCGTTACGAGAAAATTGCCGAGGCGTTCGGCGGCCTGGGCTTCTTCGTCGAGCGGCCCGACGAGATTCGCCCGGCGATCGATAAGGCCTTCGCCTCGGGCAAGACGGCGGTGATCAACATCATGATCGACACCCGCGCCCAGCGCAGGCCGCAGCAGTTCCAGTGGCATACGCGCTGAGCGCTGCTGATCGGGAGGAAGCGTTCGGCCCGAAGCGCTGATCGGGCGGGACGTCCCGATCGGCCGGGCTCATTGCCGCGCCAGGCGCAGTAACGTCTGGGCAAGCCGTCGCGCTTCGAGCGGATGCACGAGCACCACGTCATCGCGCTGGGTGATGACGATCAGCGGCTGGCCGTCCGCGCCGCGCCGGCGCCTCAGGGTCGGCGCCGGCCGCGGGCGGGTTGCCGAGCTGATCGGATGCCGGCGGCAGCGACTCCCGGCCAGGCTGGCTGAGGCTTCGGGCTGATCGTCGCACATAGCAGGCTCTCCGGCCGGATTTTGGAGACAGCGCCGCCCTGCCGGTGCGGGCCGGCGCTTTCGAACCGGGGATCTGGCAGCTAAGACGGTGCGAGGCGGAACCGAACCGCGGCGCGCGGCGGGAACCGCGCCCTGATCAACCGGACATAAATCCTGTGACCGGCACAGCGTAGCAGCCACGGTCGGGACGCGGTCAAGCGTGCGATCGTGCCCGGATCGCACCGCTATCCGGCGTGGAACTCGTTCGGGACGTTGCCATCCTCGCGCCAGCGCCTGTTTTGGCGCATAGCGCGGATCGGCGCTGCCATAGCGCCGCGGCCAACGCTCTGAGCGTCAGGCCGGTTTCGCCGCGGCCGCGGCCGGCTGTCGCTGGGACAGCGGCGAGGGCTGCGGTTCGAGGAAGCCTTCGGGCTCCAGTTGCATTGGATCCTCGGCGCGGCGCAGGTAGATCCGCGAGCCGATTGCGGCCGTGGTCAGCAGCGCCGCCACGGCGCCGAAGCCCATGGCGAACGGCGCCCCCAGGCTGGCGGCGAGGGCGCCGGCGGCCAGGTTGCCGAGCGGCATCGTGCCCATATTCACCGAGGTGTAGACACCCATTACGCGGCCGCGCAGCGAGTCCGGCACCCGCTGCTGAATGCCGGTGTTGGCCGACGTGAACATGGTGATCATAGAGAAGCCGGTCAGCACCATCAGCCCCAGTGAGAGGCCGTAGTTGCGCGAGAAGGAGAAGGCCAGCTCGGTCAGGCAGATGCCGATCGCGCCGCCGATCACCAGCCGCCAGCGCGCCCGCTGTGCAAAGGCGGCGACGAAGGCGGCGACCAGCGAGCCCGCGCCCATGCCCGTGAGCAGGATGCCGTAGCCCAGGGCGCCGGAGTGGAGGATGTCGGTCGCGAAGAGCGGCACGAGCACCTGCGTGTTGAAGGTGAACATGCCCAACAGGCCGACGATCAGCACGATCAGCAGGGCCGAGGGCGTGCGCCAGACGTACTCGCAGCCCTCGCGGAGGCTGCTGAGCACGGGGGCCTTCGGCGCCCGCTCGACGGCGAAGAACTTGTCGCTGCGCATCATGAACAGGCCGGCGATCACGAAGAGGAAGCTGGCCGCGTTGGCGTAGAAGCTGCCGGTCACGCCGATCAGGGCGATGGTGATGCCGGCCAGCGCCGGGCCGATGATGCGCGCGGTGTTGAACTGCATCGAGTTCAGCGCCACGGCGTTCATCAGGTCGTCGCGGCCCACCATTTCCATCACGAAGGCCTGGCGCGTGGGCATGTCGAAGGCGTTGCTGAGGCCGAGCAGGGTGGCGAGCAGGTAGACGTGCCACATCTGCACCAGGCCCGTGCTGACGAGGATGCCGAGCACCAGCGCCAACAGCATCTGCACGGTCTGGGTGACGATCAGCAGCTCGCGTTTCGGCGCGCGGTCGGCGAAGACGCCGCCGAAGATGCCGATGAACAACACCGGCAACTGCTGCAGGGCGCTGACGATGCCGAGATCGACGGCGGAGCCGGTGAGCTGGAGCACGAGCCAGGCCTGCGCCACCGTCTGCATCCAGGTGCCGACCAGCGAGAGCGTCTGGCCGATCCAGAACAGCCGGTAGTTGTAATGCTGCAGTGCGCTGAAGCCGCGCCCGAGTTTCATACCACGCATTACAGCAGGTTCTCCTCGAGCCGGCGCAGCAGGGCGCTCAGCGTGGCGATCTCGTGTTCGTCCAGGCCGCGCTGCACGAAGGCGCGGTGCTCGGCCACCTCCGCGGCGAGCGCGGGCAACAGCTCGCGGCTCTTGTCGCTCAGCCAGACACGCTGGCGGCGCCGGTCTTCGGGGTCGCAACTGCGGCGGATGAAGCCGTCGCGTTCGAGCCGCTGCACGATGTGTGTCAATGTCGCCGCTTCGATCGCCAGAAGGCGTTGCAGCTCGGTCTGCGAAAGGCCGTCTTCGTTGCCGAGATGGGCGAGCACGGTCCACTGCACGCCCGTGAGGCCGAAGCGTTCGAGGCGGTGGTCCAGGCGGTGGCGCATGCGGCGGTGCAGCCGGCCGATGACGGCCGAGGGCACGCGGTCCATTTCAAAGCGAGCCGCCGGCTCGGCGGAGATGGGCATCATCTTTCCATTAGCATGCTAAGGTTAGCAAGCTAAGCATATCAGGCGTTTCCCCTAACCGCAAGCTTGCATTTGCGAAAATTCGCCCGATCGCCGCGATACGCGACGTCGCCTTCCGTGCGATGATGCTTCCCAGCGCGAATCGCCCCACCCGCGGCCGCTGAGAGGTGAGCGATGGACCCCGCGCCCTTCGCGCCGATGTATGCGTTCAACACCTGGGCCAACGAAGGCATTCGCGAAGGGATGCACGGCGTCAGCGCCGAGTATCTGCGCAAGCCGCTCAATCTCTGGTTCGACTCGGCCTTCGCCGTGACTGCGCACCTCTACGCGGGAGAGAAGATCTGGCTGGCGCGGCTGCGCGACGGCGTGAATCCGACGCGGCTGCTCTCCGCCGCGGACTTCGCCAGCACCGGCGAGTTGGTTGAAGCCTGGCGTGACGTGGACGCGGAGTGGGAAACCTACATCGCGACGCTCAGTGGTGAGCAGCTTGATGAGATCGTCACCTGGCAGAGCCAGCGCGGCGGCAGCTTCAGCCACATCCGCTGGCAACTGTTGCTGCATGTCCCCTTCCACAGCAGCGAGCACCGCGCCCACGCCGGCACCGCGCTCACCCAGCTCGGCCTCAGTCACGGCCCGCAGGATTTTCATCTGCAGTTCATGCCGGAAGAGGCCGCCGAGGCCGCCGCCCGCGCCGCCTGGCAGCGGTAGACCGCTTCACGCCGGCTCAGGCCAGGGCGGCCCGCAGCAGCGCCTCGTCTTCGAGCGCCTGCTTCACCAGGTCGCCGATCGTCGTTGAATGGGCGCCGCTTCCAACCTTCAGCTCGGACGCCGGGGAGGGCTGGTCTGCCGTGAAGCGGATCGCCGTTTCGAAGGCGGCGCGTGCGGCCTGCGCCTGGGCGAGCAGGGTGTGCGGTTCAGTTGGCGGGAAGCCGAGCTGCTGCCGGATCTTGAGCAGGTGCGCCGTGTGCTCGCGGTCGTGCGCGGCGAAGCGGTGGATGCGGAAGCGGAGGTCCACGTTCAGGGAGGCCCACTCGCCCGGCGCATCGAGATAGCTGTCGCCGATGGCGCCGCAGGTGCGCACGATCGCATCGTGCGTTGCCACGAGACGCTCAAGCATCTCGTCCAACGTGCCGTGCCGCTCGGTTTCGCCAGTGTTCGGCGGCATTGAGTCCGCCGCAGGCCGCAGCGGTCCGTGATCGCCGTGGCTGCGCCGTTCAACCGCGTGCTCAGTGGCGATCAGGTAGCGCTTGTCGACGGCGATCACGTGCGCCAGCGCCTCGCGCATGCCCCACTCGTCCGCCGCCGGTTGTCGATTGAACTGCGCCTCCGTCACGCCCGCGAGCGTGCCGATCAGGCGGCCGAAGTCGCCGCTGCCGCTCAGCAGCACACGCTGCGCGAGACACGGCGGGCTGGCACGCCACGCCGCACCGGCCTCGATCGAGACCCGCCGCGCCTCGTCAGCCTCGGCCAGCCAGCCGACCTGGAACCCGAGAGGGAGCACCGCACCCCGCCACGAGGCAGGCGCTGCCAGCCGCGCCGGGTCCATCGCGCCAAGGCGGCGCGCGGTCTCGGCGCGGGCGGCACGGAGGCGGCCGAGCAGCTCGTCGGCAGATGCGGACACGCGCAGCCCTCCCTTCAGGCGCCTCAGCCGCTGAGCGTGCCCTTGGTGCTGGCGATACTGCCCTCGCGGCGCGCGTCGATCGCGGCGGCATCGCCGAGGGCGCGGGCCAGCGCCTTGAACGCCGCCTCGGCGCGATGGTGGTCGTTCTTGCCCGCCAGCTCGCGCACGTGCAGGGCGATGCGCGCCTCGAAGGCGAAGCTCATCAGGAAGTGTTCGATCAACTCTGCGGGCAGGCTGCCGATGCGTTCGCCGTGGAAGCGCAGGTCGACCGCCGCGAAGGGCCGGCCGCTCAGGTCGAGCGCGACCTGCACCAGCGCCTCGTCCATGGGCACGGTGCGGTCGGCCATGCGCACGATGCCGCGCCGCTCGCCCAGCGCCTTGTTCAAGGCGCGGCCGAGGCAGATGCCCACGTCCTCGACCGTGTGATGCGCATCGACTTCGATATCGCCGCTTGCCTCGACCTCCAGATCCATAAGGCTGTGGCGCGCAAGCTGATCGAGCAGATGGTCGAACATGCCGATCCCGCTGCGGATACGTGAGCGGCCGCTGCCGTCGATCGTGAGCCGTACATGGATGCGGGTTTCGGTCGTTTCGCGGGCGTCTTCGCCGCTGCGGCCGGCGGGATTGGCGGCGGTTGACACGGGCAAACCTCCGGCCTGTTTCGCGGATCAGTGTCGCACGCGCCGGGGCGGGGCAGCCAGCGCGCCCCGCCCCGGCGCGCGTGGAGTCGGGGAGGACGGCTTCGCTCTCACAGATGGTTTCAATACCGGCGTTCAGGTGCCATCGCGCACCTGCACGCGGGAACTCGAGCCGGTTTTGAAACCATGTCTTAGAGGGCAGGGAGAGGAGCCTCTGCCACGCTCGCCGCTCGCCGCCGCGATCTGCGCTCGCCAGGGAGCGGCGGCACGAGGATTGTGACGGAGAACGAGGCTTGACAGGGTTCAGTCGCAGCGGTAAACACTGCTCACACGCGATGGGCGCGTACGAATAGACGGCGTTGCACCGTGCCCGCACCCGGCAACGCCGGAGAGCCGCATCGGTAGGGCGGTTCTTCCGGACTCCCGTCACTATGCTTGCCTCACATCACGGCGCGCCATCAACCGCGCACTCCGCGATCTCCGGGAGAGCGAGCGCTTCCGGCAGCGCTGCTTCCCAAGGGCGCGTAGGCGTCGTAGCCCGCAACCAGACTCCGCCCACACGACCCGCCGCCAGGCGCCAGCCAACGCGTTGCCAGCCACTCCATGGCATCTCGACTCTGCTTCGTGAAGGTGCAGAGGCCGGCATTTCGGCCGCAATGACGAGGGAGAAGGGCAATGGCGAGTGCGAATTACTGGTCGAAACTGCCGGCAGTGCAGACGTCGCGACGCCGGCTGCTGAGCGCCGCTGGCGCCCTCGGTGGGGGGCTGGCGCTCGCCGCGTGCAGCAGCAGCAACAACGGCAAGAAAGCCAGCACTCCAGCGGGAGCTGCCGGCGGCGCGAGCGCGCCCGCCGGCAGCAACGCCTCCGCCGGAGCGAAGGCGTCGAGCGCGGCGCAGCCGAAACAGGGAGGCACGCTGAACTTCTACACCACCGACCCGGCCTACTACAAGCAATCCGATATGGATGTCGCCCTGAACACCTCGATCTGGCACCTGATCGGGAAGCGGGCGCTCACGCTTGAGGGCGAAACCAAGAAACTGCAAGGGGAAACGGTCGAGTCGTGGGAGATTCCCGGCGACGGCACGCAGTTCATCCTGCACGTGCGCCAGAACGTCAAGACGCATAACAAGCCGCCCACCAACGGCCGGTTGTTCAACGCCGAAGACCTGGCGTTCAACATCAACCGGATCGCCGGCAAGCTCGACCCGGACCATCTTGCGCTCTATCAGCGCGCCTCGACGATGGCCGGCCTCGACCACGCGGAGGCGGCGGACCAGTTCACCTGCAAGGTGGTGATGACCCAGCCTTCGAGCACGCTGCTCGCCGGCCTGACCGAGATCCGCAACGAGCTGATGCCGAAGGACGTGGTCGAGGCCAAGCTGTTCGACAACATCGTCTCGCTGGCCGGGCACGGCCCGTTCATGACCAAGGACTACCAGGAGGGTCAGTTGATGACCGCGGTGCGTCACCCGGACTACTTCGTCCAGGGTGAGCCGCACGCGGACCAATTGCAGGTGTATTTCTTCCCGGACTCGGCCACCGTGCTCTCCGCCTTCCTCTCCGGCAAGCTGGATTACTTCTCGCCGACAAAAGAGCAGATCCAGGCCGTCAAGTCCTCCAAGCCGGACGCGAAGTACTTCACCTGGCCGGATCTCAACTGGGATCACATCCGCTTCCAGGTGGAAAAGCCGCCCTTCACTGACTTCCGCGTGCGCAGAGCGCTGTTCCTGGCGATCGACTACAAGCAGCTCGCTGACGGCACCTACGGCAATGAATGGACCTACACCGGCCCACTGGTTCCCCAGCACCCCGAAGCGTACACGATCGACCAGATCAAGCAGCTACCCGGCTACAACCCCAGCACGAAAGACAAAGATATCCAGTCCGCAAAGCAGCTGATGGCCGCCGCCGGCTTTCAGGAAGGAGAGATCGCCTTCCAGATCATGCCGGGCTCAACCTTGCCCACAAATACCTGGTACGAGAACAGCATACGCGTGCAGGATCAGCTCAAGAAGATCTGGCCGAAGATCAACGTGCAGGTGACGCCGGCCTCCGATTCGGCGACCTATGCCAAGAAACAGGCGTCGGGCGACTTTTCTACCGTCTCCTACACGATCACCAGCCTGCCCGACCCGGTGTTGGAGATCAGCTCCCAGTGGCACACGGCGAGCGGCCTCTACGGCAGCCGCAACTACGGGCACTTCAAGAATGCCGACGTGGATGCCCTGATCGAGAAGGCCTTCCAGACGCTGGACAATGAGGCGCGCAAGAACCTGCTGCAGGACTTCCAGAAACGCTATTTCGAGGAGTGGCTGCCGGCGATCCAGATCTGCGAGGAGCCGGATCGCTACTTCACCAGCCCGCACTTCGGTGGCCTTGATCAGGTCACCGGCCCCTGGTGGTATACCGGCTACCGCATCAACGACCGCGCCGGCGTGTACTACAAGACGTAGCCGCGCCCCGCAGGCAGTCCCCGCGGATGCGGCCATTAGACATGGTTTCGAAACCGGCGTTCACGTGCCATCGCGCACCGGCAAGCGGGAACCCGCGCCATTTTTGAACCCATCTGTTAGTTGGGCAGACACGGGAGGCGGCGTGTGACGCGGTACATCGCGCGGCGACTGCTCGGCATGATCCCGACGTTTTTGGTGCTGCTCTTTCTCGCGGTGGCGATGTTGCGTTTCATTCCCGGCGACATCGTCGATCTGATGTTGGAGGGCCAGTCCGGCGCGCACAACGTCAACCGTACCCTGCTCGAGCACCGGCTCGGCCTCGACCAGTCGCTTCCGGGCCAGTACGTCCACTACACGGCGGGTGTCCTTCATGGCGACCTGGGCCGCTCGCTCTGGAACCAGCAAGATGTTGCGGGTCTGATCGCCCAGCGCCTGCCACCCACGCTGGAGATGGTCGGTCTCGCCGTACTGATTTCGCTGATTCTCGCCGTGCCCATCGGTACGATATCGGCGGTACGGCAGGACAGCGTGCTCGACTACGCACTGCGCAGCGCCGCGATCCTCGGCCTGAGTGTGCCCAATTTCGCGCTGGCGACGATGGTGCTGATCTTTCCCGCGTTGTGGTTCCACTGGACGCCGCCGCTGAACTACAAGTCGCTGACTGCCGATCCGCTGGCGAACCTGGGGCAATTGATCATTCCAGCGCTCATCCTCGGCGTCGGCCTCTCGGCATCGATCGTGCGGCTGCTGCGCGCCACGATGCTGGAAGTCCTGCGCGAGGACTTCATCCGCACGGCGTGGTCCAAGGGCCTGCGTGAACGCACGATCGTGCTGCGGCACTGCGCCCGCAACGCGCTGATACCGGTGGTCACCCTCTTCGGCATTCAACTCGCCTTCCTAATCTCCGGGTCCGTGATCATGGAGCAGATCTTCGCGGTGCCGGGGGTTGGCCGGCTGCTGCTGGATGCGATCAGTCAGCGGGACTATCCTGTGGTGCAGGGCGTGACGGTCATCGTGGCGTTGTGGGTCTTGGTCATCAACCTGGTCGTCGACGTGTCGTACGTCTACCTCGATCCACGGTTGCGGCTGGCGTGATCGGCGTACCGCGGCGAGCTCAGGGCGGCGCGTGCGACGGCGCCGCAACTGCCGGCAAGGATCGAGACGATGGTTCAGCCACGCACAGCCGAAGCAGGCGGTCCGCTGCCGGTGGCGGCGGAGGGCGCGTTTTCGCCGGCCTGGTATCGTCCGCTGCTCCACTTCGTGCGCGGCAAACCGCTGGGAACCGCCAGCGCGGTGGTGCTCGCCCTTATGGTTCTGATCGCCGTATTGGCGCCGCTGCTCTCTCCCTTCGACCCGCTGGTCCACGACAACGCCTACGAGCTGCAGGGACCAAGCAGCCAGCACGTGTTCGGTACCGATCAGTATGGCCGCGACGTGCTCAGCCGGATCATCTATGGCGCGCGCACCTCGCTGTATGTCGGCACCGGCGCGACACTGCTCGGAATCGGACTGGCCGTAGTGATCGGCACCGCCAGCGCGTACTTCGGCGGCGCCTTCGACTACGCGGTGCAGCGCGTGGTCGATACCGTCCAGGCGATTCCGGCGCTGATCCTGCTGATCACGATCCTGGTGATCCTCGGACCAAGCCTGACGAATGTGATCATCGCACTCTCGATCCGGTCGGCGATGGTCACGTCGCGCGTGGTGCGGGGCTCCGCGCTCGCCGTGCTGGCGCAGCCGTTCATCGACGCCGGTCGGCTGCTGGGCGCCTCACATCAGCGCCTGATCGGCCGCTACATCGTCCCGAACATCATGGCGCCGGTGATCGTCCTGGCCTCGATCAACTTCGGTGGCAACATCCTGGCCGAGGCGTCGCTTTCGTTTCTGGGCTACGGTGTGCCGCCGCCGACCGCGAGCTGGGGCGGGATGCTCAGCGCGGAGGGGCGCGCGTACATGTTCGCGGCGCCGTGGCTGCTGATCGCGCCCACCGTCGTCCTGACGCTGGTCGTCTTTGCCTCGAACATGTTCGGGGATGCGCTGAGGGATGTGCTCGACCCGCGCCTGCGCGGCGCCGGCAACAGCGCCGCCACCTGAGCCGCCAAGATGGGCGAAGCCAGGATCCAGCCGGCGCGCGGGGACCGAATCGTCCCTAAGCCGTCGCTCGCCGTTCGTCCCGCGGCCCGTCTGCTTCCTCAACGGTCAGCAGGTGCAGTCCGGAGGAGCCGAGCAGGTACAGCGCCAGCGGGCCGAAGACGGCGCCGACGATCACGAACTGGTTGGCGTACCAGTCGGGGCCGTTGAGCAACACGTTGCGCCAGTAGTAAATCGGGTAGACCAGCAGCGCCGAGCTGGCGAAGACCAGGCCGATCGTCGCAAGCTTGCGGCCCGCCGTGAGCGCGGCGAAGGGCAGCAACCAGATTACATACCAGGGCCAGAACCACCAGGTCGGTATGGCCAGAGTGAGCAGGATCGCCCAGAACGCCGCCCGCACGAGGTTTTCGAAGCCGCCGCGCGCCCGCCAGAGCACCAGCAGATAGAGCACGCCATACAGCGTCAGCGCCAGGGCGCGCGTCAGGTCCATCGCCCGTGACAGCGAGGTGTACTGCATCACAAAGGCGATGGTGAGCGACGCCGGCGAGCTGATGTAGCGGTTGCGCAGCGCGTCCGTGTTGGCGAGGCTGTGCGAAGCGAGGAAGAACGGCAGATAGATCAGCCCGAGCATCACCGCGCCGTAGCCGATCGAGACGAGCAGCTCCCGCCGATCGACCCGCGGCCGGCGCCACAGCAGCCAGACCAGCAGGATTGGTCCGAGCAGCGCCATGATGAACTTGACGCCAACGCCCAGCGCCAGCAGCGGGAACGCCCACTGCCAGGCGCCGCGATGGATGGCGTAGATCGCGGCCACGGCGAAGAACATCATCACGATGTCGTTGTGCGCGTTGCCGGGAATCTCCCAGAGAATCAGCGGACTCCAGCCCAGCAGCACCATCGCCGCCGTCGCGCTCTGCGGCCGGCGCTCACGTACGATCAGGTAGACCAGGCCAAGCGTGCCCAGCAGAAACAGGCTGACCAGGAGCTTCTGACCGAGGACGTTCTCCACCAGGTCGTTGCCGGCGAACGGCAGCGGCGCCCCGGAGACGATATACCAGACCGGCCCGTAACTCGAGGTCAGATCCTGCCAGAACGGGACCTGCTGCACGATCGGGTCGTCCGGGTGCGCGATCGGCGGCGTGCTGATCGGATCCTGGTGGTGCACCCACAGCGTGCGCGCGTCGGCGATGTTGTGATACACGTCCTGAGCGCCGCCGGGGAAGATCGGGATCACCGTCGCGATGAAGACGGCGCTGACCGCCAGCACCGCAAGCCCCCAGCGTGGCTCCCTGATGCGCAGCGCCACGGCGTAGCCAACCAGATAGCCCAACGTCAGCAGACCGAGCACCAGCACGAACCAGGTCAGCCCGCGCGTATCGATGCCGAGCGCCTGGGCCACGGGCTCGTTGCTGACCAGGACGTTAGGAAACCGCTTCAGCGAGAGGCGCCGCATGAAGACGATCAGCACGCCCTCGGAAGTGAACGCGATCAGGCCGAGCATCAGCAGTAGCGCCAGGGAGGGAGAAGCGCTCAGCCGTTCGATCCAGCCCGGCTCGGCCGGCCGCGTGTTCGTGCGTTCGGCCCGCGCCGGCAGCGCCATCTCCCCTCCCCATCACCGTCCATGCCCGGGCCGGCACAGCCGGCGCGCCCGGCGGCGCCGCGATCAACGATGGCCGATCGCGGGAGACGAAACAACCCGAGTGGCTGCCGCGGACGGCCGTCAGCGCGGCCCGGCGAAGAGCGCCGTGGCGAACAGCGTGCCGACGCGCCGGTCGCCGTTGCCGTCGGCGTTCACCAGGCGCACGGCGCCCGGCGCACCCGCAACGCTGCGTTGCAGATAGTACAGACCGTGGCTGTCGGCCGACCACACGGGGGCATCGTCGATTGCTGCGAGCGCGGCGAGCTGCCTTGGCTCCCCGCCCGCGGCCGCGACGACGTTCAGCCCCGGCAGATCGTTGCCGGAGGCAGCCCCGGCAATCGCCGCGTAGGCGATCGACCGCCCGTCGGGCGACCAAACCGGGGCGCCGATCCGCACCGCGCTCGCCAGTTGCCGGATCGCCCCCGAGCTTGGCTCCCAGATCACGAGCGTCTCCCCACCGCCGGCGTGCGCGACGCCGGCGACGAGCCGTCCATCAGGCGACCATGCCGCCGCCGTCATCCCGGCCGGCGCCGCGGCGACAAGCTGCCCTCGCACGTCGGTGATGACGATCGAGCCGTCGCCGCGAGTCACCAGCAGCTGGTCGTCGCGCGGGGACCAGGCGACGGCCCTGCCGGACAGCAGCGGCGCGGCGGCGCGCCCGTTGTGCGCGGTCCACAGGTAGATCCGGCCGTCGACCACCACGGCGGCACGCCGCCCGTCCGGCGCCCAGGAGAAGCCGGAGAGGTCGTCGCCGATGCCGGCCGGAGCGTGGCCGTGTCTTGCCAGCAGCGTGGAAGGCGCGCCGCGGCGCAGCAGCGCCACCGCGTCCCCGTGCGCCGCGAAGGCCGGCGCCAGGCCGTCGGCGTTGGCCAGCAGGCCGGTGGCGTTATCTTGTGTCGCGGCTGGGCCAAGCGCGACGATGCCGGCCGGCGCGCCGCCGTCGCTGGCAACCACCATGCCTGCGCCGTCCGGGTAGAACGCGGCCGCGGCGATGGCCGTGCCGGCCAGCACCTGGCCGAGCCGCCCGCGCGGATCGCCGGCCCAGGCCTCCTTGCGCCCCTCGCGCTCGTCGCGGATCAGCAGGCGGCTGCCGTCGGCCGACCAGGAGAGCTGGAGCACACGCACGTCGCGGAAACCGGGGATCTCCTGCCGCTCGCCGCTGCTCAGGTTCCAGAGCTTGAGCGCCGTCGTGCCCGAGCCCTGCTGGCCCGCGGCGGGCTCGTTCAGCCAGGACTGCACGGCAACGTATTGGCCATCGGGCGAGAGGCTGTAGGCCGCACCGTCCTGCAACGGCACCGGCTCCAGGTAGGGACTGCCCACCGCGCCGGTCAGGCGGAAGAAGTAGAGGGCAGAGGTGGCAGGGCAATCGGGTCCCACGCGCGTGGCGACGAAGATCAGCCGCGTGCCATCGGCGGAGATCTGCGGCCGCTGCACGTCGCAATCGCTGATCGGCGAGGGCGGGGCCGCGCTGCCGTCGAGCGGGATCAAGCGCAGGCCGCCCGTTTGCCCGGAGAGCGCAAAGCGGCCATCGGGCGAGAGCGAGTAGACGTCGGCGCCGCCCGGATCGCTCCAGATCGGCGAGCCGTCGGCATCGGTGACCAGCGTTGCGCCCGCCGTGGTGAGAAAGCGGCCGCCGGCGCCCCCGCGGCGGAAGAGCACTCGCGAACCATCCGGCGTGGTGGAGACGGCAGACAGGCCGCCGGGGTCGGGGATATGTCCGGTGCCCGAGGTCGGAAAGAACGGCCGTGGGTCGCTGCCATCGCGGCGCACCGTCGTCCACTGCGCCGGGCCGGCGCCCTGCGCCGCGTTGAAGAGGACACGTCCGCCGGCCAGCGCGAAGATCGGCCCGTCGTGAAACGGCGCGCTCCCTACCGCCGCTGGGGCGGCAGCCGTGTCCGGCGCGGTATACAGGGTGTACTCGCGCACGACGCTGGCGAGGATGTCGTCGCTGCCCGCGTGGAAGATGGCACGATCGCCAGCGTAGGACACGCCTTCGGACGGCGCCACGACGCTGCGCACGAACTGCACGGCGCCGCCCACGCCGGCGCGCACGGGCGGCGTCGCCGCGCCGCCCACCAGCAGCACCGCCGCCGAGGCGAGTGCGAGCCGGCGCGGCGCCGCAACGGGCACGGGCCGCGGTCCCAGTCGCTCGGCTCGCTCGAAGATCGGCCGCGCCGCCACGGCGGGCGCGGACACCAGGCGGCGCCGCAGGTCGGCGTCGAGGGAGCGATACTCCGCCACCAGCGCGGCGCAGCGCCCGCAGGCGCGCAGATGCTCGGCGAAGGCGTCGGCCTCAGCGCCCGCCAGCTCACGATCGACATATGCGGAGGCGAGCGCGCCCCAACCGCGATCGTGCGCGGAGCGGCCACGTGCGAAGGGCCACATTACGCTTCGCCTTTCGCCTCGTCCTCGCCGAGCAGCGCCCGCAGCCGGTCGCGGGCACGGAAGATGCGCGCCCGCACCGCCGGCAGCGACAGGCCGGTGATCTGAGCGACTTCGCTGTACGAATGTCCGTCCACGCTGAGCAGCAGGCAGGCGAGATCCTTCGCCGGCACCGCATCCATCGCCCGCCGCAGCCGGTCACGCTCGGCGACGCTGTCTGCCAGCGGCTGGTCCGCGTGTGGATGGATGTCGTCTTCGTCGTCGTTGGGACGGGCGAGCGGCAGCCAGCGCAGGATCTTGCGCCGGCGTAGCTCCTGCAAGGCGCGGTTGCGCGCGATCGTAAACAGCCAGGCCGACTCATTGGCATCGTCGGGCAGGCGCCCGAGGGCTCGGTAGGCCGAGAGAAACACGTCCTGTGTCAGGTCCTCGGCGAGCTGCTCGGCGCCGACCATGCCGCAGATGAAGCGGTGAATGCGCCGCTGGTGGTCGAGCACCAGCCGCGTAAAGCGCTCATCGAGGGCCGCCCGCGCCGCAACGCGCGCCATTATCACCGCCATGTCACGTCGGGTCCGGTCCTTTGCAGCCTGATCTCTCCGATCAGACGCGCCGGCCGCCCGGATCGTTCTATCACAGATGGCGGCCCTCATCCTCACCCCCATGATCTTCCACTGGTCCTTCTCCCAATCTTGGGAGAGGGAGACGGGCGATCGTGGGGAGGAAGGTCCGGAGCGAGTCGGGTTAACCATCCCGTATGGCGGCGGCCGGCATGGCACGGCGCATCGCGTAGACCGATCCGCTCCCGCACTTCCATCGCCGGATCGCCACTCTGGCCGCCTGGTTCTGCGCAGGCGGCGGGTCTCTCCATCTGCCTGGAGACATGACACGGCGAACCGAGGACCGAGGGTCTGCCTGCAGCGCTTCTGTCATCACCTTCACGGTGGCGCGGTGGCGCTGCTCATGCGGCCCGGACGGTGGGGCGTGGCACGCTGGAGTCATGAGATGCGGAGGCGCCAGGCACCGCCGCAGAGAATGACTCGGTGGAGGTGTCCACGATGCGCCAGTTCTACAGCTATCTCTCCGGCTTCGCCGCCACGAATGTCTATGTGGTGCGGCCCGGCGACTGCCTTTGGGCGATCGCACAGCGCTACTATGGCGACGGCAGCCTCTGGCCGCTGCTCTACGCCGCCAACGCGGACAAGGTCTACAATCCCAACCTGATCTATCCCGGCGAGGTGCTGCGCCTGCCCTAGCGCGCGGGCGTTCCGGCTCGCGGCCGCGCAACGCAACAACGATCACCGCCCACGGCTCTGGCTTCAGCTTCGAGCCGCGGGTGGTGTTTTTGCGTGCAAACTCCGCCTGATGCACGCAACACCCGCTTCGCGTACGCTCCACACGTCCCGCAGCGTGAGCAGCCCCGGGCGTTTGGGGCAGCGCGTGCGGAATTGTTCAGCGTGGAATGCGGACCGCGGTGCCGGAGGGTGCGATGTTCTACGAGCCGCGACAGTATGCGGTGCGGCCGTGCCCGACGATCCGCTGGCACGCGCGGCGGCGCTGGCGGCGTTGAGCGACATCTCGACGCAGCTCATGGGGCTGAAGCCAGACATCTTCTCCCGGCCCGACCTCGCCACGCTGAACCATTCGCTCTGGCTGCACGAGCTGCCGCCGCTCGATGGCTGTGGCTGCTGGTTCTGCGCGAGAGCACGCTGGCCGCGGCGGGACGGGTGATGCAGACCGGGGCGATCTGGACGCGCGATGGCAGGCGCTGTGCCTCGCTGGCGCAGGAGGCGCTGATCGGCGAAAGCTGAGCCGCGGCCCTCAGAACGCTTCGCCGGAGCGCAACAGCCGGTCGAGGTGCTGCAAGGCACCCTGCATGGCCAGCGCGCGATGGCTGATCACGTTCTTCGCCGCGTCGCCGAGCTGCGCCATGGTCAGGCCACGTTCGGGCAGTAGGAAGATCGGATCGTAACCAAAGCCGTTGGCGCCGCGCGGTGAGTGCTCCACGCGCCCCTCGATCGTGCCGTCTGACTGCCAGGTGCGCCCGTCCGGCGCCGCGATCACGACCACCGAGCGGAAGCGCGCCGTGCGGCGCTCCTCGGGCACGTCCTCCAGTTCGCGCAGCAGCAAGCGAATCTGCTCGGCCGGCGGCGTGCCGGCGCCGCCGTAGCGGGCCGAATGCACGCCGGGCCGGCCGCCGAGCGCATCCACCTCCAGGCCAGAATCGTCGGCTAGCGCCAGCATGCCGGCGGCGGCGGCGAAGGCGTTCGCCTTCAGCGTCGCGTTCTCGGCGTAGGTGCTGCCCGTTTCCTCTACCTCGAGCGCGAGTCCGAGGCCGGCGGGATGAACCGGCGTCCAGCCGCGCGGCAGCAGCAGGGCGCGCAGCTCCGCGAGCTTGCCCGAGTTGTTCGTGCCGATCAGGATGCGTGGCACGTTACTGCCCGTTCTGCCCCGCCGCGGCCAGCGCGGGCACCAGGCAGGCAGCGTCCGGCGAGCCCCAGCCGGTCGGGAAGTCCCAGCCCGGCATCGCCGGCTCACCCGGATCGCCGCGGAAGGCGTTGCTGCCGGCGGTCACGTCGTGGAAGCAGCGCCCGGCCGCGCCGAGCTGGTACAGCGTTGGATTGATATTGCCCAGCCCATGCCCCGCCTGCTGGCCGGCGAGCGCGACAATGCCTGCCCAGATCGGGGTCGAAGCGCTGGTGCCGCCCACGACGCTGGGATGCGGCGTGCCGCCGGGGCCGCTTGCGAAGTAGAGGAGCAGGCCGCTCGCCAGCGCCGCAACATCGGCCTCGCCGCGCATGCCGCCGAGGCGTTGCTTGATCGCGTCCGGCAGCACGGACTGATTGGCCGGCTGGCTGTAGAAGCGGCTGATACCGCTGCCGCCGGCGCCGGATCGGTCGGCCCAGACACGCTCGGAGCCGTAGCTGCCGTCGGCGTTCAGCGCGAGCGTCGTGCCGCCCACGGTCGTCACCAAGGGCTCGGCGGAGGGCCAATCGGCGGAGCGCGTTGTGCCCGGCTGCTCGTCGCGCATATCGGCCAGGGCGCCGTGGTCGCCTGCGGCGGTGACGATCGTGATGCCGGCGGTGGTGGCCTGCTGATAGAAGGCGTCCCACTGTTGGCGCACGGGCAGCCCCTCGGCGTCGTCGAGCAGGTCTTCGCTCGTGCCCCAGCTCTGCGAGATCACCGTGCCCAGCTTGTTGTCCAGGGCGTACTGCTCGAGCTGCAGCATCTCCGGCAGCCCGACGATGCCCTCGGTCTCCGCCACGGGGCTGACGAGCACCACGATCCGCGCTTTGGGCGCGATCGCGTGCACCCACTCGGCGTCGAGCGTGGTCTCGCCACGCCAGCCGCTGATCTCGCTCTGAGGCTGGCCCGTGAAGTCCGAGCCGAGCGGGTACAGTTCCTGCAAGTCAGCGTCGGGCAGGCCCATCGCCTTGCTGAAGGCGGCGACGTCGTCGGCAAGTGTCGGGCTGCCGAAGGAGACGACGATCACCACGCTTTGCCCGCTGCCGTCGATGCCGGAGGCGTGCAGCGCGTCGATGTCGTAGGCCGCGCCGATGTCCGCCGGCGAGTAGCAGGGACCGATGCCGGCGTCGATGCACTCCTGGATCGTGGGCACGGCGTCGCGGCGCAGCAACTGTCCGGGGCTGAGCGACGGGCCGGGCGTGCCGGTGGCCTGGCCCGAGGAGCCAGGGACGCTGCCGCGCGCCGGCGTGGCCCGCGCCGCGGGAGCGCCGGACGGCCGCAGGCCGGCGGTGAGCGCCGGCGAGGGCGTGGCCCGCGCCGCGGCGCTCGTGGCGGCGGGTGTGGCTGCCGGCGCGCCGGCGGCGACGGCGGCCGTCGGTACGTCCGGCAATTCAGCGGGAGGACTGGGAGCCTTGCGATGCGAGCCGGTGCAGGCGATCAGCACCACCACAAGCGTCACGGGGAGGAGTGCCTGCAGGGCGCGCAGATAGGGACGAAGGAATGGGTGCAATGGGTGCAATGGGTGCATATGTCAGTCTAACCAACCGCCCCCCGTCTCAGACAAGCCGCGGCCGTGCGTGCGGGCAAGCGCCGGCGGCTCGGGCATGGTGTGCAGCCTCGCGATCGGGCTGAGCATCAGCGCCAGGGCCGCACCGGCCACGACCCCGGTCGCCACGAACAGCGTGCCTTGCAGGCCGATCAACTGGCCCAGCACGCCGGCAAGCGCGGTGCCCGCCAGCATGGCGGCGAAGTCGAGCACCCGCAGCGTGGCGCTCACCCGGCCCAGCAGGTGTGCCGGCGTGACCGTCTGGCGCAGACTGACGGCGTTGATCTCGAAGAAGGCGTAGCCGGGGTCGCTGATGCACTGGCTGGCCACGAGCAGCAGGACGCCGAGCAGCGAGACGCTCGTCGTAAGCGCGACGCAGATGATGCCGGCCACGCGCAGCAGGACGGCAACCGTCAGCGCCCGGCCCAGCCCGCCAAACCAGCGCTCGCGCCCGGCCGCGGCCGCGCCCGCCAGCGCCGTGAGACCGCCGATAGCGAAGATCATCCCCTGGGCGCCGGCGCCAAACCCCGCTTCGCGGCTGAGATAGAGGAGGATCACGGCGCCGATGATCCGGCCGCCGCACTCGAGCAGCATGTGCACGCCGGCGAGGGCGCGCAGCAACGGCTGCCGCCAAATCGTGCGGGCGCCCTCCGTGATCTCGCGGCGCAACGGCTCGCGCTGCTCCGGCGCCGGCGGCGGTCCCTCGGGCGCACGAATCGCGGCAAGCGACGCGGCCGACACGCCGAAGGAGAGCGCGTCGATCAGCACCGTGGCTGGGGAGCTGAACAGTTGCACCAGCCAGCCGCCGGCGCTGAAGGCGCCGAACTCGGCCACGGAGGCGCTGGCGGTGAGGGTGCTGTTTGCGGCGACGATCTGCTCGGCTGGCAGCAACGTGGGCAGGTAGGCTTCGTAGGCCGACTCGAACAGCACGCCGAGGCCGCTGTTCAAGCAGGCGACGGCGTAGAGCTGCGGCAAGGAGAGCGAGCCGAGCAGCGCGGTCAGCGGCACGCTGGCCAGGGCCAGGGCGCGGCCGCTGTCGGCGGCGATCATCAGGGGCCGGCGGCGCAGTCGGTCCACCCAGGCCCCCGCGAAGAGGCCGCAGACAGCCGCGGGCGCGAACTGGCAGGCCGCGAGCAGGCTGACCTGCGCCGCGCCGGCGTGCAACCAGAGAATCGCGGTGAATTGCAAGGCGACGCCGCCGACCAACGAGCCGAACTGCGAAGTGGTCTGTCCGGCCCACAACCGCAAAAAGTCGGCGTGGCGCCAGAGTCCGGTTCGACGGGGATGCATGCAAACGCTCCTCGTGGGCGAGTACGGTTCTGCCGGCGACGCGCGGAATGACCGCCGTCCCGACCGCGCTGGCGGCCGATCGAGGAGGAGCGCAGAGGGAAGATGCCGGAACTTCGGACACACGAAAACGCCGCGAAGAACTGCTGCTCGCGGCGAGGCGTGAGGCTCGGCGGCCGGGCAAACCCGGCCGGGCGCCCTCTACGCCCGGGGTTGTAGGATGCCGGTGCCGGTGCTCACCACCCGGGGAGTACCTCCGGCTTCATTATACGCCATATGCCATACGCCATGCGCCGCCGTGGCGCCGGGCGCGATCGCGGCGCGACGGCTAACTCGTGAAGCCCTCCCAGCGCGCGAGTGGCCCGCAGGTGCCGCCGTTGCAGGCCTGCACCGTGTAGTAGTAAAAGTGGCCGCTGACCAGGCCGGCGCTGAAGGGCACGGGGAGCAGCAGCGCCGTCGTCGTCTGCTGGAACTTCATTACGCCCACCGCCGGATCCCAGACGAAGACGGTGTACTGCGTTGTCCCGGGTGAGGCGCCGCTGGGCGCCAGCCAGTTGATGGTCGGCGTCACACCAACGCCGGTGGCGCCTTCGGCGGGTCCACGCAACAGCGGCGCGCCGAGGCCGCTCACCGTGGTGAAGCCTTCCCAGCGCGCCAGCGGGCCGCAGTCTGTGCCGTTGCAGGCCTGCACGGTCCAGTAATAGAAGTGGCCCAACACCAGCCCGGCGCTGCCCGGCACATCTATGTCCAGTGCGGTGGTCGTCTGCTGGAAGCGCATCACGCCGGCCGCCGGGTCCCAGACGGAGGCCGTGTAGCGCGTCGTGCCCGAGACAGCGCCTGTGGGAGCGGCCCATTGCAGCGCCGGCGTCAGGCTGACGCCGGTGGCGCCTTCCGGCGGCTGGGTGAGCGTCACGACGCCGGGACCGCTGCTCGCGGCCGTGGTGAAGCCTTCCCAGCGCGCCAGCGGACCGCAGCTCGCGCCGTCGCAGGCCTGCACGGTGTAGTAGTAGAAACGGCTCCCTTGCAGCGCCGCCGCGGGCGGCACGGAGAGGCTGAGCGCCGTCGTCGTCTGCTGGAAGACCATCGCGCCGGGATTCGGATCCCAGATGAAGACGGTGTACTGCGTGACGCCGTTCGCGGCGCCGCCGGCAGCCGTCCATTGGACCGTGGGCGTGGTGCTGACGTTGGTGGCCCCTTCAAGCGGGCTGCTGAGGCCCGGCGCGCCGAGCGCTGCGGCCGTGGTGAAGCCGAGCCAGCGGGCGAGTGGTCCACAGGCGCCGCCGTTGCAGGCCTGCACCGTCCAGTAGTAGAACACGCCGCCTTGCAGCGCCGACGCGGCCGGCACGCCGATGCTGAGCGCGCTCGTGGATTGCTGGAACTTCATCACGCCGAGCTGCGGATCCCAGATATAGGCGGTGTACTGCGTCGTGCCGGCGATGGCTCCGCTCGGCGCGCTCCAGCTCAGGGTCGGGGTGAAGCTCACGTTCGTGGCGCCTTCGAGCGGCGAGAGGAGCTGCACCGCTCCTGGCGGCGCGGCTGCAGTGGTGAAACTTATCGCCGACGAGAACGGCGAGCAGCCGATCGCGTTGCACGCCTGGACCGACCACGAGTACTGATGCGCGAGCACCAGCCCTTCGCTGACCGGCACGACGAGTGACGCTGCGGCGCTGCTCAGGCCCGCAAGCGTCTGACTCGCCGTGGTGTCGCTGATCGCGATGTTGAAGGAGGCGGCGCCCGCGGGATTGGTCCAGCTCAGCGTCGGCGTCGTGCTCAGGCCGCTGGCGCCCGGCGGCGGCGCGGTTGGGGTCGGCGTGGCCGGCGCCACACCCTCGTTCAACGTGTTCGAGACGGCCGCGCCGCAGTTCGCGTCGCCGCCGTAGCTTGCCGAGAGCTGGTGCGCGCCGCCCGCAAGTCCACCGGTCGAGAGCTGCGCCTGCCCGGCGGAGATCGGCGCCGAGCCGAGCAGCGCCAGGCCGTCGAAGAAGGCGACGCTGCCGCCGGGTGATGAAGGGCAGGCCGACAGCGTCGCGGTGAGCGTCAGCGGCTGGCCCGCGGCGGCCGGATTCGGGGACACGCCGAGCGAGAGCGTGGTCGCCGGGCTGGTTGCCAGGAAGATATGACCGGCGTCGGTGCCGAAGGCGCAGAGCGTGAGCGTGGGACAGGCGACGGAGAGAAGCCGTTCGGTGCTGCCGAGCGATTGCTGCGACCAGGTGTTGCCCTGATCGCCCGAGCTCAGGATCAGGCTTGAGACGCCGTTCCACGCGGGCGCGAGGCAGACCGGCATCGCCGGGCACGCCATGCGCAACGGCGTTGGCGCCGGCGCGAAGCTGCCGCCGGACCAGCTTGCGCCGCCGTCGATCGACTTGAGGAAGGCGCTGTTGGCGAGGCCGGGCAGGGCGTAGCAGACGCCGCCGGGCGCGCAGGCGATGCTGACGAGATCGACGGTGACGCCCACGGCAACGACGCTCCAGTGCGTGCCGTCGAGTGTGCGCACGACCGTGCCCGCTGCGCCCACCGCGACGCAGGCCGTCGCTCCCGTGCAGGCGACACCGGCAAGCGACTGGATCGTGGGGCTGTTGTCGCCGCGCCAGGAACCGCCGGCGTTGGTCTCGATCAGACCGCCGGCGCCGACGGCGTAGCAGACCGAAACCGTCGGGCAGGCGACGCCGTTGAGCGCGTTGGGGAATGGCGCAAGCAGGGTCCAGCTCGCGCCGCCGTCCGCGGTCGAGTAGATGCGACCGCTGCTGCCCACAGCGGCGCAGTTCGAGGTCGAGGGACAGGCAATGTCGTGCAGCACGCTGTCCTGCGCCGTGGTGAAAAGCGACCAGGTCGAGCCGCCGTCGGTCGTGCCGCCGATCACCCCGCCGGCGGCGTAGCAGACCGTGGCGCTGGGGCAGGCGACGGCATCGACCTGACCGGCATAGGCGGGGGTCTCGGCGTTCCAGTTCGTGCCCGCGTTAACTGTGGCCAGGATCGTGCCGTTCGGCTCTGTCACGAAGCAGGTGACGGTCGAGGGGCAGGCGATGCCCGATAGCGTGAGCGTGGTGTGACTCACCTGGCTGTTCCAGGTCGAGCCGTCGGTGGTCATGAAGAGGAAGCCAAACTGCCCCGCGGCCACACAGGTCGAGGCCGCGGCGCAGGAGATGGCGTTGAAGGTGAAGCCGTTTTGCAGAATGGTGCCGGCGCTCCAGCTCGTGCCGTCGCTCGTCTTGGTGAAGACGCTGCCGCCGCCCACCGCGTAGCAGGTGGTGGTGAATGGCACGCAGGCGACGGCGTTGAGCTGCGCCGTCGTGTTGCTGGCCTGCGGCAGCCAGGTGCTGCCGTCGGTCGTCAGCAGGATCGTGCCCGCGGCGCCGACGGCCACGCAGGTCGTGCCGCCCGGGCAGGCGATGCCGAACAGGTTCTGCGTCGTGCCGCTGGCCTGGGCCGACCAGCTCGCTCCGTTCGTCGTCGCCACGATCGTGCCGCCCGCGCCCACGGCGTAGCAGCTCGTTGTGCTCAGGCAGGACACGGCCTTCAAATCCACGGTTGCGCTGTTGCTCTGCGCCGTCCAGGTGGCGCCGCCATTGCTCGTGCCGGCGATCGCGCCGCCCGCGCCCACCGCGACGCAGGCGTTGGCGCTGGCACAGGCGATGCCGTAGAGCGTCGAAAACGTGGGCGTGCCGTTTACGTCCCAGTTGGCGCCGCCGTCGCTGGTGTGGCTGACCACGCCGCCCGCGCCCGCGGCGTAGCAGCGGCTGGTATCGAAACAAGACACGGCGTTCAGCGCGGAGGTGAGGACGAGGGCGTGACTGCTGACGACGGCCGCGTGCACCGGGTTCGCGTGCCTTATGGTGGCGCCGAGCGTTGCCAAGGCGACGATGAGTGTGGCGATCAGGCGAGCGAGGGGCAAAGGGCGTGTAGATGCGCCGTGCGAGGCTCTGGCCGGCATTCCGACGTCCTTAGCAGCGGGCCACGCCGGCACACGGAGGCAGGCGGGGCGCCGCGCAAGATTGCCGAGACACTACCATACCGTAAAGAGATAGAAAAGGTTCGGAAGCGACGCGAGAGAGGCGGAACAGTAACAGTCGTGCCCGGTCGTGCGATCGATTGGCGTCAGGGGTTCGCGGGTTCTGCCGCGGCGGTCACCCCCTCTCGCACCAGCACACGCCGCAGGATGGCGACGGCTGAGGCGTAGGTCGAGTCGATGCCGCGGTAGTCCAGCGCCCGCGCGCCGAGCGTACGCGCCTGGGTATAGGGCGTGTCGGAGGCGTAGTGGATCACACCGAGGTCGAAGGGCAGCTTGGCGAAGTTGATGCTCTGGCCTTCGGGATAGCGGTCGGCCCGCGCTCCCTCGTAGAGCGCGTCCAAGTATGGCCCTGCCTCCATCTCCACCGCCGTGTAGCTCTCGCGGTGGTAGAGGTCGAGATAGCCCTTGTTCTGCAAAAACGTGCCCTTCACCGTTACCGCCCGCTGGTGATCCAGCGCCGAACCGAAGACCAGGAACGGGCCGACGTCTTCGTAGCTGAAGCAGTTGTCCAGCCAGTAGGTGTTCATCGAGTGCTCGTCGTGCACGACGTCGGGGATCATCACGTCGCCTACGCTGGCGTTGAGCGTGGCCGCCTTGCCCAACACGTAGACGCCGCGCAGCTCCCCCGTGCGCTCCATCACCGCGCGCATGATGTTGTAGGCCGCCATGCCCAGCGGGTAATCGATGTTGACGACGATCGCCCGGCTTGCCCGCAGCCGCGCGGCGGAGAGGGTGCCGAGTCGCGGGTCGAGGTCCTTCGGGTGCAGGCGGTCGAGCGCAATGATCTGCGCCGCCACTTCGATCGCGGCGTGCGGCGGCACGAAGGCGATGCCACGGGCGTGCTCCTCGCGCAGGCGCAACTGCTGGCGTTCGGGCCGCTCGCGGAAGAAGCTGCGGGCCGCGTAATAGAGGAAGTTGTGCCAGTTGCCGCGGCTGGCGCCGGAGCGCAGCTTCGCCAGCTCCTCGGCCAGCTCCCGCTCGCCCGCCTGCTCGACGTGCTCGATGATCGCCTCCTGGTGGCGCAGCGCCACGCCAGAGAGAAGGTTGACGAGGCTGTGCGTGTTGCTGGAGACGAAGTAGATCGGACGGCCGTCCAGCCCCTCACGCGCGATCGCGTTGGCGATCGGCTGCCACCAGCGCGCCGTCGCCTGCGCGTAGCCGACGTGTGTGCCGCCCAGCATCCGCACCGTCAGGTTGAGGTCGCCGCGCGCCACGTCGGCAAGCAGCGCCGTAAACCCTGTTCCCCAGATCGCCTGCAGGCGACGCCAGTCGTCCGCCACGCCGCCGAACAGGCGCCAGGGCTCCGCCTCCGGCTCGCTGCCGTGGCCATTGCCCGTGGCGAAACCGCGCAGCAGGGCGTGCAGCTTGTTCCACTCGATCTGCCAGGCCACCAGCGTGGGGATCAGGTCGTCCACGTCCGACTGGCTGGCGATGAAGACGGCCAGGCAGTCGCGCCCGTCGAAGTGGCAGCGCCGTCGCCGGCCCGGCGCCGCCACCTGCTGCCAGGCGCCAACGTCTTCCCCCAGCGCCTGCGCGAAGCTCTCCGGCGTCTGGCCCATAACCACATGGCGCACGCGCGGCATCACGGAGGGCAGTCGCTGCGTGGCATAGATAAAGGCGCCGAGGTCGGGCTCGGCAAGCCCCGCGCCTGAATGCAGGCTGGAGTGCATGCCGATGTGCGTGGCCTCGAGCGTGCGCAGGCGCAGCTCGCCCGAGCTGCGCAGCAGCGTGCCGAAGGTGCGCAGATAAAGCTCGACCTGATCCTTGCCGGCACCCGCGGCGAGCAGGGCGGAATCCAGCGGCGAACGGGCGCCGTCCGCGCCCGGCAGCGAGGCGAACGTCGCCTGCGTCACGAGGCGCCTCCCACTCAACCGCGCGACTGTTTCTGCCAGTCGGTCAGGTCGAAGTAGTCGCGCCAGGCGGCGATCTTGCCGTCGCGCAGCTCGAAGACGCCCATCACCGGCAGCGCGATCCGTCGCTCGCCCAGGGTGAAGCGGTCGATGCGCTCGGTCAGCACCGTATCGCCGCTGGCGGCGATGTGCAGCATCTCGAACTGCGCCGCGCTCGCCTGCCCTGTGAACCGGCGCAGGAAGCCGCCAATGGCCTCGCGTCCGTGCATCGGCTGCATGGGAATGTTGTGGTAGACCGCGTCCTCGGCGAAGTAGCCGAGCAGCAGCTCCGCGTCCAGCTTTGACCAGGCCGCGCAGAACTCCTGCACGGTCTGGAGTGCATCACTCATCTCGGGGCCTCCTCCTCGCTCAGTCGTCAGCCTTGCAGCACCAGCCGAGCCGAACCGCCGTCGCTGCCGACGAGCCGGATCGGCAGCGCCATGATCGTGTAGGATCCGGCGGGCACCTCGCGCAGGTTGGCGCCTTCCACCACCGCCACGCCCGCGCCGAGCAGCGTGCGGTGCGTCTCTGGTTCCGCGCCGAACTGCTCGACCGAGAGATAGTCGATGCCGGCGAGGCGAATGCCGTGCGCCACCAGCCAGTGCGCCGCGTCGTGGGCGATGTAGGTGAAGTCCTGGTGGAACTGCCGGTCATGCAGGAAGCCGCTGTTGCGCGACTTGAATAGCAGGCGCTCCGTGCCGGCCGGGATGTGCAGCGACTCCAGCAGCGCGGCCGTGACGGCCAGCGCCTCGCCCACGTCGCAGACCAGGCCCGGCCCGATGAGGGCGCCCAGCGGCACGGTCTCGATGCCGCCCGCGCCGGGAATGAAGTGCACCGGCGCATCGACGTGGGTGCCGGTGTGCACGCCGAGCGTGAGCTTGGAGACGTTGGCCGGGTCGCCCTTGTCGATGCTCTTGATCAGCGTGCGCTCCGGCCCCGGCTCGCCCGGCCAGGTCGCCATCTCGGGTGTGAGCGGCAGCGTCGCATCGTACAGTGGCACGGCAGCTTCTCCCGTGTGCCGGCGGCCTCCCCGCGTTAGCCGCAACCGGCCAGCGATCGTGCGCGGCCGGACTACGGTACGTGGCGGAGGCTCAGACCGATCCTACACAATCTGCAGTGAACGCGACCGCGCGCGTATCACTCCAGGTGAATGTGTATGCAACCGGTGCACGCGGAGCGGGCCGGCGCCGTCGACCCCCGCCGCTGGTGGACGCTCGGCGCCATGTGCCTCGCCATGGCGATGACCTTTTTGGATGCCACGATCGTCAACGTGGCATTACCCTCGATCCAGCGCGGGCTCTCTGCCAGCCTCTCCGATCTGCAATGGGTGCTCGACGCCTACACGCTGGCGCTGGCGGTGCTGCTGGTCAGCGGCGGGCGCTTCGGCGATCTGTTCGGCCGCAAGCGCGTGGTGCTGGCCGGCGTGGCGGTTTTCACCCTTGGATCGGCGATGGGCGGGCTGGCGCAGGATATCGGCTTCCTGATCGCCGCACGGGCCTTGCAGGGCGTCGGCGGCGCCATGCTGATCCCCGGCACACTCTCGATCATCACGCAGAGCTTCGACGGCCCCGAGCGCGGCGCCGCCATCGGCATCTGGTCCGGCGTCAGCAGTCTGGCGATCGCGCTGGGACCGGTGGTCGGCGGCGTGCTCGTCGAGAAGGCGACCTGGCAATCGATCTTCTGGGTCAACGTGCCGGTCGGCGTCTGCACGGTGATCATCGGTATGTACACGGTGCGGGAGAGCACGGACGAGACGGCGTCGCGACGCATCGACGTGGCCGGCGTCGGCCTGATCACCCTGGCGCTGCTGGCGCTCTCGATCGCCTTCATCGAGGGCGACAGCAAGGGTTGGACCTCCCTCTTCACCCTCGGCATGATGGGCGGCGGCGTGCTCTTGCTGCTGCTGTTCGCGCTGAACGAGGCGCGCACGCGGCATGCACTGCTCGATCTGCGCTTCTTCCGCCTGCCAACTTTCTCCGGCGCGAACGTGGCGATCTTCGCTTCGACCTTCAGCATGTTCGCCTACTACTTCCTGCTGAGCCTCTACTTGCAGGATCTGCTGGGCTACAGCGCCCTGGAAGCGGGACTGCGGCTGCTGCCGGAGACGCTGATCGTCGCCTTGGTGGCGCCCTTCGCCGGCCGCATCACCGATCGCTTCGGGCCGCGCAACCCGCTGGCCGCCGGCATGTTCCTGCTGGCCGTTTCGCTGCTGCTGGCCACGCGCTGGACCGCGACGACGAGCTACGCGGGCTTGCTGCCGGCCCTGTTGTTGAACGGCATCGGCCAGGGACTGGTGACGACGCCGGCGATGGCCGCGGTGATGGGTTCGGTGCCGCGCGAGCGCTCGGGCGCCGCTTCGGGCGTCGTCAACACGATGCGGCAGGTGGGCGGCCTGCTCGGCGTGGCGGCGTTAGGGGCGCTGTTCAGCCACCTGGTCAGCAGCCAGTTCGTGGAGAAGGCCGCGGGCCTCGGTCTTGGCGACCGGCTCACGCCGCTGGGGCAGCAGGTGGCGGGCGGCGGCGTCAAGGCCGTAATCGGCCTGGCGCCCGATGTGGCGGAGCGCGCCCGCGCCGCGGCCACGACGGCCTTCGTCCATGGCTTCTCCGAGACGCTGTACGTGAACGCGGCCGTGCTGCTGATCGGCACGCTCGTGGCGCTGCTGTTCGTGAAGAGTGACCGTTTCGGCGCCGTGATTGCCGAGGACGAACATGAACCGCCGCGCGCAACCGAGCCAGACCGCACGGACGCCGCGGCCCTGATCACGGATGTGCGCGCGTGATCTGCGGCAGGGCTGGGGCGTCAGCTCGCGTGCGCTCGGGCCGGCATGCGGAGTCTCGTTCGTCCGCCCTTTGCCCTATTCTTTCCACTTGAGCTTGGCTCGATTCTCCTTGATAAATGCGTTGATCTGGTCGGCCATGCCCAGCAGCGTCTCCCACTGCTCCGGGTAGAGCGTCACTGGGAAGCGGCCGAGGCCGTAGACGCTGAGGCCGCCTTTCTCCGAGACTTTGAGCGAGACGCCGCGCCTCGCGCCGGTCTTCAGTTGCTGGTTCTCCTGCTTCAGGCGTTCGATCTCGGCCTGCATCTCTTCGACGGTTGGCATCGCGTCCTCCATGCCGGCGCCGTTGGGCCGGCTCGATCTGTAACAGTATAATAGCGGCATGCCGCAGACCCGCCGCAGTAATCTGCCGCCCGCTCACCGCCGCTCCCGCCGTCGCTTCCCACTTCGGCTGCTCGCCGTCGCAATCGTGCTCTTGGCCGCCGCGTTTCTGCTGGTCAGCATCTGCAGCTCTGGCGGCAAGCAGCCGAAGGCGAGGAACGACGCACAGCCCACGGCCGGCGCCGCGCCTGCCGCACCCAGTAGCCGCGCCGCGGCCGGATCCCGCGGCGGCTCGCCGCGCCCCGGCGCAACGCCAGGCGTGGGCGGCTTCGCGCCCGTGTCGCCCACGCCGCAGGCGACCTGTGCCCCGTCCGATCTGCTGCGGCTGGTGGACAAGGACCACGCCCTGCCCGACGACTATCTGCCGCCGGACCTGGTCAACGTTGAGCCGAAGGACGCCTCGCCCGGCTCGCCGACCGTGGTGCAGCTGCGCAAGGAGGCGGACGGCGCACTGCATAGCATGCTGGAGGCGGCGCGGGCGCAGAACATCTTCTTCCTCGCACAGTCGGCCTACCGCTCGTACCAGTACCAGAGCCAGGTCTACCAGCAGGAGGTGAACAGTGTCGGCCAGGCGCAGGCCGATCGCGAGAGCGCCCGCCCCGGACACAGCGAGCACCAGCTCGGCCTGGCGATCGATTTCACCACGCGCGGCCTCGACTTCGACCTGAACCAGTCATTCGCCGCCACGCCGGAGGGCCGTTGGCTGGCGCAGCACGCGGCGGAGTTCGGCTTTGTGCTGAGCTACCCCGAGGGCAAAGAGGCGCAGACCGGTTACGAGTACGAACCCTGGCACTACCGCTACATCGGTACCGGCGCCGCACAGCAGTTCGTGCAATCCGGCCAGACGCTGAACCAGTGGCTCACCTCGCGGCAGCTCGGCTGCGGGGCGTAACGGCCGCTGAAGCCGAGCAGCAGTGAATCAGTTGCGTACCGCCGCTGGCGCGTTGCCGAACGTGAAGGCGCTGGGGCAGATGTCGTTCAGGACGCAGCCGGCGCAGTTCGGGCGCTGGGCGTAACAGACGTGGCGGCCGTGCTTGATCAGGCCGACGTGGAAGGCATAGACCTGTGATTCGGGCACCAGGGCTTCGAGGTGGGCGTGCGCCTTGTCCGCGCTCATCCTCGGCGGGATGAAGCCGAGCCGCTGGCCCACGCGGTAGACGTGCGTGTCTACCGGCAGCGCCGGCCGGCCCAGCGCGAACATCAGCACGCACGCCGCGGTCTTCGGCCCCACGCCGGGCAGATCCATCAGCCAGGCCCGCGCTTCGTCCAGCGGCAGCTTCGGATCGCCGAGGAAGCTGAGATCGTAGCCGCCGCGTTCCGCCTGCACGCGCTGCAGCACGGCCTTGATGCGCGGCGCCTTCATCTCGGAGAGGCCGGCCCAGCGCACCGCACGGGCGATGGCCGAAGGATCGGCCTCCCGGATCGCGTCCCAGCCGGGAAAGGTGGCCAGCAGCTCGGAGAAGGCGCGGCCGGAGGCGCGATCGGCCGTGTGCTGCGAGAGGATGGTCAGCACCAGCTCGGAGATCGCGTCGTGGTGCGGGCGCCAGCGCAGCTCGCCATAGCTGCCGTGCAGCCGTGCCATCACGGCATCAACCGAGGGCGGCACGGTCCACCAGCGACAGGAACGGCCGCAGCCAGAAGGCGCGGCGCAGCTCGCGATCGTAGCTCGACGCGCCCTGCTGGATGCGAAAGAAGGCGTTCCAGAAGTAGCTCACACGCTCGCTGAGCCAGAGCATCGGCCGCGTGGCGCGACGCAGCGAGAGATAGAACATGATCGCGATGCGCCGTGCCGCGCGCAGCTCAGGCATGATCAAGCGGTCAATCGCGCGTTCGTAGCCGACGAGCGAGGTCTGCCCGGCGCCAAGCGCCCGCAGTACCGCCTGCGCCGCCAGTCCGCCGCTGCGCACGGCATAGTAGATGCCTTCTTCGGTAAACTCGTCGGCCAGCCCGGCAGCGTCGCCGGCCAGCAGCACGCCGTCGCCGGCGATCGGCTCGCGCCCGCGCCGGAAGAGCAGCTTGTGACCGACCACGCGCTCGATCTCTGCATCGGCGAGCCCGAGGCGGCCAAGATAGACCTGCAGGTGCGAGCGCAGGTCCGGCCCGCCGCCCGGCGGCAGCACCAGCCCGATCGAGAGACGCGCTTGCTTGGGAAAGACCCAGCCGTAGCCCCAGGGCCGGTAGCCGAAATCGATGTTGACCGTGCCTCGCCAGCGGTCGAGATCGCCGGGCCGGCCGCAGACTTCGGCCTCCAGCGCCACGCTCTGTGCCAGGCCGGCGCCGAGACCCGCGGCGCGCGCCACACCGCTGTTCGCCCCGTCGGCGCCGATCACGAAGCGTGAGCTCAAGCGCTGCCCGCCGACCGTGAGCATGAAACCCGCGCCGTCTCGCTCGACAGCGCTCACCGGGCTGCCGGCGAGTACCTCCGCGCCCGCCTCCGCTGCACTCTCAGCCAAGAAATTGTCGAAGCGGTCGCGCATCACCATGAGGGCGAACGGCCGCCTGGACCAGCGTGTGAAGCGCCCGCGGCCGAGATAACTGACGTTGAGGCCGCGCACCGAGTCCTCGACAACGCTATCCACCCCTGGCGGCAGCAGCGCGGCCGTGCGCAGGGGGATGCCGCCGGCGCAGCTCTTGTAGCGCGGCAGCCGTGCCCGCTCGATCAGCGCAACGCGAGCCCCGGCCGCGGCCAGCCCGCGCGCCGCCGTCGCCCCGGCCGGCCCGGCGCCCACTACCGCCACCTCAAAGTCCGCAGCCCGGGCATTCGCCATCGATGCACCCGCCTGCATCCACTATAGCGACGAGCGATCGCGGCAGGAATGCGGCGGCAGACCGCACGGAGGACCGCAAGTGATCGCGCAGAGGGCGCTCAGGGCCGCGGCCCCGTCGCCGTCCGCGCGAGGCGGACGTGCGTGACGGCGGGCGAGCTGACGTGCTCGACGCACTCGTAGCCATGCGGGCCGCCGTCGAGACGGTCGAAGAGCCGCTCGCCGCTGCCGAGCAGGATCGGCACGATTACAAAGTGCATTTCGTCGATCAGGCCGGCGCGGAGGTATTGCTGAATGGTGGCCGCGCCGCCGCCGAGCCGCACGTCCCTGCCGTCCGCGGCAGCGTATGCCTGCTTCAGCGCGGCCTCGATGCCATCGGGTACGAAATGGAACGTCGTGCCGCCCTGCATCGTGATCGAGGGGCGCGGATAGTGGGTGAGCACGAAGACCGGGTGATGGTACGGCGGGTTGTCTCCCCACCAGCCCTTCCACTGGTCGTCGCTCCACGGTCCGCGGATTGGACCGAACATGTTGCGCCCTATGATCGTGGCGCCGATGCCGGCGTCGCCCCGTGCGGCGAACTCGTCGTCGAGCCCCGCGGCGCCGCCGCCCGTGCCGAACATCCTCTGGAAGGTGCGAGTGGCGAACGCCCACTCGTGCAGCCGCGGGCCACCCACGCCCAGCGGGTTGTCGAGATCCTGCCTGGGGCCGGCTCCGTAGCCGTCCAGAGAGATCGAGAAGTTGTGTACGCGCAGCTTTGGCATCGCTGGTTCCTTTCATCGCGGCGCTGGCGGCAACCCGCACAGGGGGCCGTTCCACGGCGGAATGGCGCTCCGCCGCCGCGGTTCGAACTCGCCCACGCGCCGTCCTGATAGTTAATTACATACTTAAGTATATGGAGACATCCACCGAGAAGTCAACCGCCGTCTCGCGCTTTCGCCACGCGACAGTTGCGCTCAGCGCGAGCAGTTGACCGCCCGGCAGCAGCTTGCCGCGCGGCAGCCGTCCCCGTACGATCGCTGCAGGCGCCCGCGTGGCGCAGAGTTCGCCGGAAAGGGGGTGATCGTCCGTGACCAGCGCGCCAGTTCGGCTGACTTCGCTCGTCTCCTGCGGCGGTTGAGCCTCCAAGGTTGGGCCCGGAGCCCTGGCGCAGGTGCTGCGCCCCTTGACCGCTGCCTTCGCCGGCGTGAACGCCCCCGATCTGCTGGTCGGCCTGCAGGTCGCGGACGACGCCGCCGTCTACCGTTTGAACGACGCGCAGGCGATCGTGCAGACGCTGGATTTCTTTGCCCCGGTGCTGGACGACCCCTATCAGTTCGGCGCCGTGGCCGCCGCCAACGCGATGAGCGACATCTACGCGATGGGCGGCGAGGTGCTGTTCGCGCTCAACATCGCCGCCTTCCCCGAGACGATGCCGGAAGAGGTGGTCGCGGAGATCTTCCGCGGCGGCGCCGAGAAGGTGCGCGAGGCCGGCGGTGTGGTCGCGGGCGGGCACTCGATCTACGACCCGGAGCCGAAGTACGGCCTCGCCGTGACCGGCAGCGTGCACCCGCAGCGCATCCTGACCAAGGGCGGCGCGCGGGCGGGCGACCGCCTCTACCTGACCAAGGCGCTGGGCACCGGCGTGCTCTGCTCCAGCCTCAAGGATGGCAAACTGGCGGCCGCCGATCTCGATGCGGCCGTGGCCTCGATGCTGCAGCTCAACCGCGGCGCCTCGCTCGCCGCGCGGGCGGCGGACGCGACGGCGCTCACCGACGTGACCGGCTTCGGGTTACTCGGCCACGCGGACGAGGTCGCCTGCGCCAGCGGTGTGCGCCTGCGTATCCTTGCCGAGGCCGTGCCGGCGCTGCCCGGCGCTCTCGAAGCGATCCGCGCCGGCGTGCGCACGGGCGGCAGCAACCGCAACGAGGCGTACGTTGCCGCCAGGGTCGATCTTGCCTCCGATCTGCCGCGCGAGCTGGTCGAGCTGCTCTACGACCCGCAAACCTCCGGCGGCCTGCTGGCCACGCTGCCGGCAGATCGCGCCGGCGACTTCGAGGCGGCGTGCAGGGAGCAGGGCGTCCGCTGCTGGCAGATCGGCGAGGCGCTCAGCGGCGCCGGCCTGCAGGTCGTACGGTGAGCAGCACGGCGCGGCGGGCCGCGTGGGCGCTTCTTGCCGGCCGCTGGCGGCTGCTGCTGCAGGCGCTGGCGGTGCTGCTGCTGGTCGCGGCCTGCGGCTCTGGTAAGAACAATCACAAACCCCCAACACCCCAGAACGGCCGCCTCGCCACGCCGACGCCAACGCTCAGCGCCCAGGATCTGCTCAACGCCGCGATCCAGACTACGAAC
>DATGEL010000118.1 GCA_035310145.1 Dehalococcoidia bacterium | reverse complement strand
GCTGGTGGCGTGGGGGTGGCGCTGCTACCCTGATGCATGGGGCTGTCCTCCCGGCTGGCGCAACGGTCTCAAGCACCCGTCACGCTACCCGCGGGCAGCCCTCTTGCCTCTCCCTCTTGTGGAAACCGCCAAAGTCCAGGGGCGCGCCGCCCGTGGGCGGCCGTTCGCCGCTCACGCCTCCGCGCCGGCTGCCCCGCCGGGCGCCAGGCGCACGCGCAGCTCGGCGCGGCGGCTGTGCAGCCGGCACTCATCCCCCTGGCAACTGGCGGCGCGCACGTCGAAAACGAGCGTGCCCGCGCCTTCGCCCGCCGTCACCACCCCCACGCTCGCCGGCAGCGCGTCCAGCGCCCAGCTGCGCGGGCCGGGCGCCAGCAGGCGCGGCGGGTCGGCGGAGATTGAAACACGCACGGGCGGGCCGTCGCTCGGGTCCAGCTCATCGTCGCCCAGGTCGAGCGCGAGCGTGAACAGCACTTCTGCGCCGGAAGCCAGCTCGCGTTCGGCGGCGGGGCGCTCGGCCGCCAGCGGCAACAGCTCGGCGGCGCCCGTGGCCGGCTCGACCAGCAGGATGCGGTGGTTGTTGGTATCGGCCACGGCGAGGCGGCCGTCGGGCAGCAGGCAGAGGCCGCCCGGCTCGTCCAGCCCCTCAAGCGGCAGTGTCGAGAGCGTGCCGTCGCGCCAGACGCGCAGCCGCGAATTGAAGGTGTCGGCGATGTAGACGGCGCCGTCCGGCGCGGCGGCGATGCCAAGCGGGTGCTGCATCCGCGCCGTCTCGCGGTCGCCGTCCTGCTTGCCCCACTCGAACAGCCCCTGGCCGATAAGTGTGCTCACCTGGCCGTCCGCGAGGCGGCGCAGGCTGCTCGTCTCCGAGTCGAGGAAGAGCAGCGCCCCGTCCGGCGCCACGCTGAGGCCGCTGGGCTGCGCCAGCTCAGCCTGCAAGGCTGCCCCGTCTTGCAGCCCTTCCGCCGTGCTGCCGGCCAGCGGCCGCGCCGGTCCCTTGCCCGCGTCTTCGATCAACCACAGCCGGTGGCGGCCCGCCTCGGCCACGGCAATGCCGCCGTGCCACGGCGTCACGTCCCAGGCCGAGCTGATGCCGGAGGCGAGTGTGCGCCGCTCGCCGCCGGCCAGATCGATCGCCACGACCTCGTCCGCGAGGCAGTTGGCGACGACGAGGCGTTCGCCATCTGTCGCATCGAAGTACAGCCCCTGCGGTTCGCGCAGGCCGCCGAACTCGCGCTCGATCGCGCCGGCCAGCGAGACGACGAGCACGCGATCGTGGTCGGTGTCGGCGATCGCGAGCCGGCTGCCGCCATCGCTGGCGACCTTGCCGGGAAAGGCCAGCATGCCCGTGCCGCGCGGCTTGCCGCGGGCCGCGGCCGTGCCGGCGAGGCGCACCGTCTTCTCCGGCGCGAGCGTGCCCGTGCGCCGGCCCTCCTCGACCAGCGCCGCGATCGCCTGGCGCAACTGGTCGCCGTGCCCTTCGCCGGAGAGGCCGCCGCGCACGTGGCCGTTGGTGTCGATCAGGAAGAGCGTCGGCCAGGCGCGCACGCCGTAGCGCTGCCAGGTGATCATGTCCGGGTCGTCGAGCACGGGGTGGGTGATGCGGTGGCGGGCCACGGCGCGCACCACGGCCTCGTGGTCGTGCTCCTCCGGGAATTTGGGCGAGTGCACGCCGATCACGACGAGATCGCGGGGGAAGGCCGCTTCGAGCGGGCGCAGCTCCTCGATGATGTGCAGGCAGTTAATGCAGCAGAAGGTCCAGAAGTCGAGCAGCACGACCTTGCCGCGCAGCGCCGCCAGGCTGAGCGGCTCGGCGGTGTTGATCCAGCCGCCGGCGCCGACCAGCTCCGGCGCGGCCACAACCTCGCGCGTGCGCCCTGCCGCCATAGCCGCCCTCCTGTTGCCCGGACATGCCCGCGCGGTGCGCGGCGCTGCCGTCTGCGCCCAGTCTACCGTACGGCGCCGTCGCTGCTCGTGCCCCGACCTGCTCAGCTTCGGCCGTTCGCGCCCGCATGGCATCCGCCCCGCTGCCGCGGTAGAATGCCCGCATTCGGACCGGCGGCAAGCGGGGGTGATGGCGATGCTGCCAACCACGTATCCACCCGTCAAAGGCGAGCGGCTGCCGCGCGTGGAAGAGGTGAACGGCGAGGACGTGACCTTGCGCCTGATGTCGCCCGCCGACGCCACGGCGCTGCACAGCTTCTTCCAGGAGCTGGCGGAGGAGAGTCCGCGTGACCTGCTCTTTCTGCGCCGCGACGTGACCAGCGGCGCCGAGATCGACGCCTGGGCGCTGGAGATCGCCTCGGGCGAAATGATTACGGTGCTGGCGGTGGCCGAGTTCGAGGTGCTGGGCGAGGCCAGCCTGCACCGCAACAACGTGCCCTGGACGCGCCATGTCGGCAACATCCGCGTGATCGTGCATCCTCAGCAGCGCGGGCGTGGGCTGGCGAAGCTGCTGCTGGGCGAGGTGTGCGCGATCGCGCTGCAGGCCGGCATCGAGCGCGTGGTGGCGGAGATGACCGCGGAGCAGCGCGGCGCCCGCAACCTCTTCTCCAGCATCGGCTTCACGCAGGAAGGCCACTATCGCAACTTCGCGCGCGATCTGGAGGGTCGCCTGCACGACCAGGTGGTGATGACCGCGGGCCAGCACGAGATGGAGCAAATGATCGCGCGTCTGTAGTCGCGCTCGGGCCGTCACTCCTCCGCCGCGCTCCCCTTCACCCGACGTATATCGACCGCGCGACGGCGGCGCCCGGCATGGGCGAGCGAGGCCTCCGGTCTGCTGTATGCCGCCGGGTTCGTGCTAGCCGCGGGCGAGGCCTGAAAGCGTTTCGGCGGTGCGCTGCAGGCTGGCGCCGGGCGCGGGGAAGGCGGCGCCGGCGAAGTCGGTGACACCGGCGGCGGCGTACTCGCGGATCTGCGCGGCCACGGCCGCCTCGTCGCCCACGATCGCCACGTCGCCGGGTCCGGCGGCGCCGCCGCGATCCAGCGTGGCGCGGTAGGAAGGCAACTGGCCGTAGATGGCGAAGGCCTCGTTCGCGGCGGCACGGGCGCCAGCGGGGTCGTCGGTGACGCAGACGGGCGCCATCGCCACGATACGCGGCGCGGGCCGCCCGGCGGCGGCGGCCGCGGCGGAGATGCGCGGCACGGCCACGTCGCGCAGGAAGGGTACGCCGCCCATCCAGGTGATCGTGCCGTCGGCCAGGCGGCCGCAGAGGCGCAGCATTGCCGGACCCAGCGCCGCCACGATCACGGGCGGCTTCTGCACGCCGGGCACACTGAGCTGCGCGGCCACGCGGTACAGCTCGCCGCGGAAGCGGAGTTGCTCGCCCGCCAGCAGGCCGTTGAGCACGGTCAGGTACTCGCGCATATGCGGCACCGGCTGAGAGATGTCCAGTCCAATCGCACATGCGCCGCGACTGCGCTGGACCTCCACCGGCTTCACCCTCGCCGCGACGGTATAATGGCGCAGGGGCGCGCACCGGTGCGCCGAATGAGAAGCCGCCCGCGCTGGTTGCACAGCCGGGCGGCAGGGCGAACACGCTGAGATGGAGCGGCCCGCATGGACACGGTACCGAAGGACCAGCAGGCGCTGCAAGAGACGGCGCGCCTGAGCCAGGCCGATCGCGACTGGCTCCGCGCCTTTGTGGCATCGGACCGGGCGCCAGGCCCCGCACCCGATCCCCAGCGGCTGCCCGTGGGGTGGATCTGCGACCGCCGGCTGGAAGCCCATCGCGATCCGCCTTCAAGCGCCGTCTTCAGGGGCTCGCGCAACATCCCGCAGGACGCGTGGCGACAGCGTGACCCCGCAAAACTTCAGCGGCTGCTCTGCCCGACGTGCATCGCCGCGGAAAAGCGCCGCATCGCCCAGGAACGGGCAGCGCCAGCAGCGACCAGCACGCCTAAGAACCGTGGTGGGAGGCAAAGTAGGTATACCGACCTGGATCAGCGCACCTACGTTAAACGCGCCGGAAAACTCAAGCCGGGCCGCACATGGGCTCAGGTTGCGGCGATGCTCGGGCTGCCGACCAGCACGCTCCACCGCTGGATGAGACGGTGGGCGCGCACGATTACGTAAACCGGCCATTCCATAATTGGTTGTGGGACCATATGGAATTACCTCCTGCTCACACTGGTGAGGAGGAGGTAATTCCATGCCAGCACTGAAACGGATGGTGGTGGCGCTCGACGGCGCGGCGTACCGCCGGCTAGCCGAAACGGCCGCACGCGATGTGCGTGAACCCGAACAACAGGCCGCGTACCTGATCCGCCGTGCGCTGGGCACGGACAAACCCACGGATGAGGCGGTGCGCGATGCCGACCGCTAACCCGCCCGCGTCCGCCCGCCAGGCGGCCGCCTGGCGGGCGGTGTGGGACCGCCTGCTCGCGCCGATTCCCGATCAAACGAGTGCCCCCGGCGGTGCGACCAACACCACCGAGGGCGATGGACAAAAACCGGAGTCCGCCGATTATGTCCGCGAATAACGTAAATGGCGCTGCTGAGCAGCGCAACCGGAACGCCGATTCCAGTATAGCAGATGATCTCGTCCGCGCGGCGGAGCGCCTGTCGCGGGCCGCGCAGACGCTGGCCGATGCGGCGCGCCGGCGCGGCTCCGGCGCCCTGGCCGCCGACGCGCTCCGGGCGCAACGCCTGGCCGCCGCCGCGGCGGGGCTGGCGCGGATCATCGCCGCCGACCTGACCGCGCCGCCCGCGCCGGGGCGCTGCACGTGTGCGACGTGTGCGCCGTGGGGCGCCGAGCCCTGGGTTGATCTCCGCGACGTGCCGCCGGCGGTGCACCGTGGCTGACGCCGAACGGCTGTTCGACCATGTGTTCCGCGGCGTGCCGGGCGGCGGCACGATCGCCCTGTTCAGCGGCGTGTGGGACCACGCCACGAGGCGACTCACGGATATCCGCGACACACAGCGCGCCACGTACCCGCAGGCCGCCGGGTTCGCCGCCGACTGGCTGGCGGCCGAGGCCCGCGCCGGGCGCGAGGCGTACGCCTGCGCACATCTCCTCACCGGCAAACGGCGCATCGCCGCGAACGCGGCCCAGGTGCACGCGCTCTGGACCGACAGCGACGGCGCGCAGCCGCCCGCCTGGCTGCCGGCGCCAACGGCGATCGTGCAGTCCAGCCCCGGCCGACATTACCATTTCTGGCGGCTCACCCGCGCCATCGCGCCCGCGGCGGCTGCCGATCTGAACCGACGCCTGGCGTACGCGATGGGCGCCGATACGGGCGGCTGGGACCTCAGCCAGGTGCTGCGCTGGCCCGACACGCTGCACGGCAAAACGGCGACCCGCCATCCGGTGCGGCTCGTCGCCCTGGACGATGACCGCGCCGTGGACCCCGACGAGCTGGACCGCGTGTTGCCGCCGGCGCCCGCAGCCGCGACCGCGGGCGAACCGCTCGTCGATGACGCCGACGAGCCGCCGGTTGTCCTGGCGGGCCGCGACCTCGAAACCTGGCGCGGTCAGCGCCCCGTGATGAAACCCGACGGTGCGATCGATCGCTCCGAGACGTTGTATAAGATCGCGGCGGTGCTGCATGCCGCCGGTGCCACGCGCCGCACGGTCACCGCAGCACTGCGCGAACGCGACGGCGCGTTTGACTGGAATAAGTACGCCGACCGGCCGGGTGAGTATGACCGCATCGCCGCCAAAATCGCCGGCACGCCGCGCCCGCCTGGGGCGGCGCCAGACCGGGCGCCATGCGGCGAACGCGTCGCCCAGCTCGAACGGCGGATCGCGCAGCTCGAACGCCGCTGCGAGCGCTATCGCCGGTTCGCCGTTGCCCGCGGCGACGA
>DATGEL010000117.1 GCA_035310145.1 Dehalococcoidia bacterium | reverse complement strand
CGAGCACCGTTACGCTGCGCTCTGGCCCGACGCGGGAAGGGTGGAGCGAGGACGCTCGGTCGATCTCGAACAACCCCTCCATATTAGGGATTAGGGATGTGGGGAGGGGAACTCCGAGCGCTTGCGCGAGGGAGGGGTAGGTGCGCCCGCCTACGAGGACACGGGCGCGTGCTCCTCGTACGTCTTTGCGGCGCAGCGCAGCGTTTCTGTCGCCTTCTCGAACGGCGCCCGGTCCATGCCCATCAGATCGGCGCTGCGGCTGCGCACCTTGCCGCAGAGCTGGCCGAACTCTTTCAGCTCACGCGCACTGAGGCCGGTGAACACCTCGCCGCAGCCGTTCAGCGCCCGCGGGAAGATCTCATCGAACATCTTGTGGCCTTCCGGCGTCAGCTCGACGTGGATCACCCGCCGGTCGCGCTGGTCGGGCACGCGCTTGACGAAGCCGCGCAACTCAAGCCGATCGACGAGACTGGTGACGCTTTGCGCCTCCTGGACCAGGTAGCGCGCAAGCCGCGAGAGCGGCAACGGTTCGTCGGCGCCTTTCAGCACCAGCAAAACGGAGGCTTGCGCCTGCGAGACCCCGAGTCGCGAGACGATCTGATCGAGGTACTTGTACGTGAGAAGATAGGCTTGATGCAGTAGCGTCCAGGTGCCGAACAGATCCGCACCGTCGCGTTGGGTGGTATCCATGCTGCTCCTGCGTTGCATAAGGTGAATGTTCCGGGCCGCGTGGCGCCGCCGGAACGATGAACGGGGTCGTGGGCAGCCACGGGGAGGAGTGGCGCTTCCGGCGTGCGCTGCGCACGGGTGAAACCACCACGCTGCCGATCCCTTCACCACTATAGCAACCGTACGCGGACAGTCAAACGGCTGACGAATTGTTCCCCTTTTCGTGGTTCTGGCGCACCGTATGATACGATTTCTCTGCCAGCGATACGGATACGGACCGCCATGCAGATCACCGTCCGCCTCTTCGCCGCGCTCGCCGAGGGCGCCGGCGTGCGCAGCTTCCCCCTGGACGTGCCGCCCGGCGCCCGCGCTGCGGCCGTGCGCAGCGCCCTGCAGGCGCGCTATCCTCAGATGCAGGCCCTGTGCGAGCGCTCCGTGTTCGCGGTGAACGCGGAGTACGCCGCGGCCGACCGCCTGCTGTACGACGGCGATGAAGTGGCGCTGATTCCGCCGGTGAGCGGCGGCTGAGCGGCTGGCTGGCCGCAAAGATCGGGAGAGACGCGGTGCTGGTGCAGTTGACGCAGGAACCGCTTGAGGCAGAGCCGCTGGTACGCGCCGTGCGCCGCGATGCCAGCGGCGCGGTGGCGCTGTTCTACGGTGTGGTGCGCAACCACAACGAGGGGCGCGGCGTGCTCTTCCTCGAGTACGAAGCCTATCCCGAGCTGGCTGAAAAGCAGTTGCGCGCCGTGGGCGAAGAGCTGCTGCGCCAGTACCCGATCGACGATGTCGCCATCGCCCACCGCACCGGGCGGCTGGAGATCGGCGAAACGAGCCTGCTCGTCGCCGTGGCTTCGGCGCACCGGGCGCAGGCGTTGGAGGCCTGCCACGCCGCGGTAGATCGCATCAAACAAACGGTGCCGATCTGGAAGAAAGAGCACTGGGCCGGCGGCGGCGTCTGGCTCGACGGCCAGCCGGTCGCACTGCCCGAGCAGCAGCCGGAGCCGGCCTCTTGAGCCGAGCGCAGCCATCACGGCGCGCCGTCCGCCGGGCGTTTTGCGGCAAGCCTGCCGCATAGCGCTGTGACGAGCTTTCAGCCGCCTTCGGCCCTCCCGGCTCCCTGCCCGTTGCTCGACCACGCCGGCGGGCCGGAGGCGCCGAACCCCGCGCCGAGCACGCAGAACCGCTGCCGCTCGCTCGCCGATCCGGCCGCGATCAGCCTGCAACATCAGACCGTCTTTTGCCTGGGCGGCCGTGCCGCGCTGTGCAGCCGCTACCGTGGCGCCGCCATGCCGGTGCAGCCCGCGCTGGCCGCGGCGCGCCGCCTGGGCACGCGCCTTGCGATTACGGCGCTGGCGATCGCCGCGGGCGCCGGCGTGATCGTCGCGGCGCTGGCCGTCGGCAACCCGTTCGACGCCGAGCCCGCGCCATCCGGCGCTGCCACCGCCACCCGCGCGGCCGGCGCCACGCCGGACAGCAGCAACCAACCGGCCACGCCGGCGCCCGAGCCGACGCAGATCGCGGCGACACTGCCGCCTGCCACGCCGCGGCCGGCGCCGGCCTCCACGCCGGTTCTGTATACGGTGCAGCGCGGCGACAGCCTCTCACGATTGGCGGCGCGCTTCGGCGTCTCGATCGCCGAGCTCGCCGCCGCCAACGACCTGGCCCCCGACGCCGGCTTGCAAATCGGCCAGACGCTGCGCGTCCCGCCACGGCGCGAAGCCCCGCCTACGCCTACGCCGGCTCCGTAGCCGCAGCCGGCGGCCCTCACTCCCCCGCCCCCTCTCTCCCAATCCTGGGAGAGAGGGGCGATCTTGAAGTGCTGGAACGAGAGGGCGTCGGGTTAACCGTACCGGCCACGGAGCGCTCGACGCTCGATGACCCCTCGCCCAGGATTGGGAGAGGGCATGTGAGGCATGTGAAATGAGGTGAGGGCCGGCGGCTAGGGCGTGGCTGTCGGCGCCGGGGTCGCTCTGCCGCCCTGGCCGCCGCGTCCACCGCCCGCGCCCTGGCCGCCGCCCGCGCCGGCGCGCGGCGTGCCGGCGCCCGGCTGGCCGGGGCCGATCGGCTGGATCTGCACGACCATGGCCGGCACCGTGCCCGTGGCGTCGGCCTGGCCCACGACGGTGACGATCACGCCCGGCTTCAGGTCGGCCAGCGTGCCCTCGGCCGAGGTGAGAATGCGCGTATCGGGCGCGATCTGCACGGGCACCACCGTGCCCTGCGCCGTGGTCACGTCGATCGTATTGCCGGAGACCTTGGAGATCGCGCCGATCAGGCCGCCACCGCCGCCGCGTCCGCCCCCGAAGCTGCCGGCGCCGGGCGTCCCCGCCGCGCGGGCGCCAGCGCCGCCAAAGCCGCCTGCCGCGCCAGCGCCACCCCCGGCGGCGGCGGCGGCCGCCGCTCCTCCACCTGCCGCGCCGCCTCCCGCGGCCGCCGGGGCAGCGGCGGCGCTGGCAGTCTTGGGCACGGGCGCCGTGTTGCGGCCGTAGAGAATGCCGCCGCCGAAGGCCGCGCCGACGGCGATGCCCGCGATCAGCACGGCGAAGATCAGGCTCGAAAAACGTGATCGCACGCGAGATCTCCCTGTCGCGGCCGCCGGGTTGCTGCCGGCATCTGCCGCGGTGTGATGGATTGGCCGCGCAATGACGCGATGCGCTCGCCGGCAGCGGCCGGCCGTGTCCTTTGCCCCCGCATCATCCGCCGCGCGGGCTATTCGTAGCGCAGCGCATCGATCGGGTGCAGACTGGCGGCGCGGTAGGCGGGGTAGACGCCGAACAGCAGCCCGATCGTGAGCGAGACGCCGACCGCCAGCACGATCGAGCTGCCGGAAACCAGCGTCTCCAGCGTCTGTCCATTCAATTTCTGCCCGTTGATCAGTTGCGAGGCGCCGATGCCCAGGCCGATGCCGATCAGGCCGCCGAGAATGCTGACCACCAGCGACTCGACCAGGAACTGCGAGAGGATGTCCAGCCGCCGCGCCCCCACGGCCTTGCGGATGCCGATCTCGCGCGTGCGCTCGGTGACGGAGACGATCATGATGTTCATGATGCCGATGCCGCCGACGACCAGCGAGATGCCGGCGATCGCGCCCAGCAGGATGGTCAGCACCTGCGTCACGCCGGTCTGC
>DATGEL010000116.1 GCA_035310145.1 Dehalococcoidia bacterium | reverse complement strand
GATAATAACTACATCAATTACCTGGTTTCCACGAAGGACGGTCGTGTGCTCACTGGGATCCTGGCGGCGGAGACGGCGACCAGCGTGACGCTGAAGCGCGCGGAGGGGCAAAGCGATACCGTGCTGCGGAAGGATATCGAGGAGATTACCTCAACAGGAATTTCGCTGATGCCGGAGGGGCTGGAGAAGAGCGTCAGCGTGGCGGAGATGGCGGATTTGTTGCGGTTCCTCAAGGACTGGCGCTACCTGGATGGCAGCGTACCGACGGCGCCGCCGGGGCGCTAAGCCGCGGGCGCACGACGCGGTTTGTGATTAGGCCGCGCGGCGGCTACGGCGTTGCCCGGTCGCTGCCGCTTCGCGACGACGCCAGAAGTCCGCCAGCGGTTCGTCGTCACTCAATTGGTCCGCTCGTAGCTGCAGCAGCGCTTCGGCACCCGCTTCCGACCAGAACTTCTCCGTCCCTTTCACGCGCCGGTTCACTTGCTTCACCGTCGATTCCATGAGGCTGCTCGTGATGGGCAGCCCCTGCCGGCGGTACTCGTCGTAGTGCATCTTGTCCCGCTGGTTGCCCAGATAAGTTAAGGTTCGCGCCACCACCGCGCGCGGACTCGTGTCGGGCTCGTCCGCCTCCGGCATGCCCAGTTCGGCTTGGCGGTCGTGCAACGCGACGATCACCTCGGCCACCCGGCCCTGCCAGACCCACGTAATCCACTGCTCGTAAATCGCCCAGCCGATCACGCGTGACCGCCCCGCCGTCGCCGCCGCATACACATACGACAGCGCGTGGATGAAGTCCAAGATCGGCACGAACGACCCGAAACATCGCCGCCGTAAGCGCCAATGGTTGGCCGACCCATCGCCCACGAACGCGCGCCGCCGGGCCCCCTGGAATCCCTGCGCCCACGCCGCCTGCGCCACGATGGGTGCGAACGTCGGCCACGGCTGACGCGAGGCCAGGACCTGCCGGCGCTGCACCACCGGCGGCTGATAGACGGGCGCGGCCGGCGCGGCCGGCGCGGCTGCCGCCGCCGCTGCGGGTGCCATCGCCGGATCGGCGGCATCCGCCAGCGGTCCTTTGACGTGGCGGGATAGGTCACGGGCTAGGGCCTCCATCCGCGCCGCATCCAGGAACGCGGCCGGCAAGGTCGGACAGGGATCGGTGGTGGACACCGGACTATCCAGGGTCAGCAGCAGCGCCATCTTGTCTTCCCGCCAGTGACCGGCAGGGATCGGCTCGGCCTCCCAGGTCTCGCGCGCCGCCGCGGCGGTTTCGGTCGTTGCCGCCGGTGCTGCCGCCGTGGCCGGCTCGGCCGGCGCCAGCGCGGCGCGATCCAGGATCTGCAAGCGGCCGCCGTCGGCCATCACCGCGGCCACCTCCGGCGCCGCCACGCCTGCGGGCACGCCGAATTTCTCCGGCAACGGCAATGCCTGAAACGCCGCCACCAGCGCGTCGCGCTCCGCCACGCGCTCGGCGCCGATGCGCCGGGTCAGCCGCTCGACTTGTTTGACCGACACCGCCGTATCGGCCAGTCGCTCCAGCAGGTCATGGCCCTCGGCGAACGATCGGCTCACGGTGCCCGCGTAGGTAATCTTCTGTTGCAAACGCGGGCTGACCTCGCATTGGTCAATGCCCAGGCTTTTGGATTGAGGGAAAAAAAGACCGCCGGCAGCGGTCGCAGTAGCCTTCCGGCTCGGCCCAGACGGCCTCGCCGGCGTCCGTCTCGAGCAGGCGTTGATTGCGCCCCGTACAGTCCAGGGGCTGTTGGCAGCTCGGGCAGAGCCGCGCCGGCGCCGGCCCCGCGGCATGCGCGGTGGCCTGACGTGTGAGAGCCTCGGCCAGCATGGCTTCGCTCAGCGCGGTGCGCAGCGTGACGAACAATTCCTCGATGTCGGAAAGCTTGGTGCCCCAGCCAGGGCCGTCGGGCCCATATAGCTTGTCGATGAGGTTTTTGGCGACGCCTTCCAAATACGGCTGCACTTTTTCGACTTGCGGAGTGGTTTTTCGGGCTCGCGCCATCCCTGGCTCCTTTCGGAACTTGGGTCAAACGAGTGAACGGACTGCCCCTGGCCAATGTATGGCTCCGCATCGCCAGCTGCAAACCGCGTCGTGCGCCCTGAACTCGTCCACGGCGCGTCGGCGGCTTGACCGCCGGCCGCCGTGCGATCACAATGGGCGAATCGACCATTGCCGGGACCAAGGGACAGCAATGCCGTGGCCGCTCTCCCAGGACTACAACGAGGCGGTTCAAGACCCCCGCCTCTGCTTCGCCGATGACGAGCTGCGCGCTGCCCAGGTCGCCACGAACGCCCTCGGGCTGCCGATGCCGCGCTCGGGCAACTTTGCCGACGTGTACGAGCTGCGCTCCGCGTCCGGCGATCGGCGCTGGGCGGTCAAGTGCTTCACGCGCCCCGCGCCCGGCCAGCGCGAACGCTACGCGGCCATCAGCGAGCATCTGCGCCAGGCCCGGCTGCGGTTCACGGTCGAGTTCCAGTACCTGGAGCAAGGCATCCGCGTCGCCGGGCAGTG
>DATGEL010000115.1 GCA_035310145.1 Dehalococcoidia bacterium | reverse complement strand
TTGAAGGTGAAGCTGTCGCCCGCGTCGCCGCCGCCCTCGCCGCCGTCGACCGCCTCGATCTCGTAGAAGGCCGGCTCCGTCGCCGTGCGCGAGCCGACCGTGGTATCCGCCGTGCCGGCGTAGGTGGCGCAGCCGAGCGTGCCCGTGAGCTTCGCCACCAGCAGGCCGGCGGCGTTGCGCTTGATGCTGACCAGCGCCACGTCGTTGGCGTACATGCCCATGAAGAACTGGTGCGCCTCGATCGTCACCTTGCCCATGGCGAAGGTGTCCATCGCAAAGGCCGAGGGGTTGTCTTCGATGATGCACTGGGCGTAGTGCGCGTCGAAGCTGAACGACTCGCGCAGCGGCACCGTGCCGCTGCCGCCGGCGGCGGGCATCTGCTTCACGTTTACGCCGGCGCCCGACACGGTCAGCATCGTCTCCTGGGCGCGTGCATGGCCGCGGCCCGCGATCACGGCCGAGGCAGCCATGCCGGCGCCCAGTGCGCCCGAGAGGCGCAGCAGCCGGCGGCGCGTGAGGCTGCGGCGTTGCCCGTCCATCTCACGCCTCCTATCCCATGTTCGGCAGCAGCAGATCGAAGATGCCGCGATTGATCTGCGGATTCCCGCCCGCCGCCGGCTGGATGATCGGCTGACGGAAGCTGCCGATCGCGCCGAGAAACTCGCCGGTGCCGCCGATGACCGTGCCGACCAGATCAGCCGCCATCGCTCCAGCCTCGTTGACCAGGCCCATGATCGCGCCCCGGCTGTCGAGGTGGAATTGAATGATCGTGAGTCGCTGATCCGGGGCCATGGTGTCCGTGCCGGCGTGTGTCCAGGCGCCGAAGCACTGGTAGACGCCAATCTTCGCGCCTCCCGCATCGCCCGAGGCGAAGACATCCGCATCGACGTAGAACCAGTCGCCGCGCTGCGGCGGGCCGCTGCCGGCGAGCGTGATGCTCACCGGTCCGGCAGAGGTGGCGATGAAGTCGAGCTCCAGGTGCATCGCGTTCCAGGCAGAGGACTGCGCGACGGCGCCGGTCGCACCGCGGCCGGCCAGGGCAAGCCCGGCGCCACCGGCCGCGAGGGGCACGGCCGCGCGCAGCGCCGTCCTTCGGTTCACTCGGGTCATCGGCCATCGCGTTTTGAACACGGGGTCCTCCTGTCTACACTCAGTCAGCCGATAGTGCGGAGTATACCTGTGCTGTCAACTGCAGATACGGATACGCATGGAGTGCGTGTCGAGCGCTCACCTCCTCTCCTCGCGCATCGCGGCGGCCCGCCTCGCATCGTCTACCGTCCACCTGCCGCCTGCCCGTAGAATCGACGCCATGGACGCCAAAGCCCTGTCAGTTGACAGCACCCGGAGCGACTCCGCTCATGCCCCCATGAACGTCAGCCGCGTGCGCATTCGCATGTATCACACCGATCTTGTCGGCGGCGCCTTTCACGGCCGCTACTTCGAGCTGTTCGAGGAGGCGCGGACGGAAGCGTTTCGCCGCGCGGGCTTCCACTGGGAGATGACGGACCGCGAGGGCATCGCCTTCGTCGTCACGAAGATCGGCGCCGAGTTCTACAGGCCCACGGCGATGGACGACGATCTGGCGATCGCCGTCTTCGTCACCCGCCTCACCAAAGCCCGCTGCGTCGTGGAGTACGAGGTGCGCCGCGCCGGCGAGGAGGAGCTGCTGGCCCGCGGCCACACCGACTTCGCCTTCTTCGACACGCGCCGGCAGCGGCTCGTCGGGGTGCCGGACTCGGTGCGGAAGGCCGTGCTCGCCTGCACGGGCATGCTCAGGCTGGAGGGCGAAGGGGGCGGGGCATAGGATGGAGGATCCCTGCTGCCGCGTATGCGTACGCCGCACAGAAGGAGCGAGCGATGGAGAGGACCGGCACGCAGCTCGGCTCGCGCGAAGACCCTTCGCCCGCGGCGATGCGCGACTTCGCCCGCCGCGCCGAAGAACTGGGCTACGAAACCGTCTGGGTGGGCGAGTCGTGGGGGCGCGACGCCTTCTCGCTGATCACCTACATGGCGACGGCGACGGAGCGTATCCAGTTCGGCACGGGCATCGTCAACGTCTTCAGTCGCAGCCCCGCGCTGATCGGGCAGACCGCCGCGACCGTGGATGAGCTGTGCGGCGGGCGCCTGATCCTCGGCCTTGGCACCAGCGGCGCCAACGTGATCGAGCACTGGCACGGCCTGCGCTACGAGAAGCCGGTGACGCGGATGCGTGAGTACGTTGAGATCGTGCAGCAGATCCTGCGCGGCGAGCGGCTGAACTACGAAGGCGCGATCTTTCACATGGGCCGCGGCTTCCCGCTGCCGTTCAAGCCGCTGCGGCCGCAGATCCCGATCTACCTCGCCACGCTCGCCGGCCGCAGCCTGGAGATCACCGGCGAGCTGGCCGACGGCTGGCTGCCGATCTACTTCTGGCCGGAGCGCTTCGACCAGCTCACCGCGCCGATCCGCGCCGGCGCCGCAAAGGCCGGCCGCGCTTTCTCCGAGATCACGATCAGCCCCTACATCCTCACCGCCGCCTCGGCCGACGGCGATGCGGCGCGCGACCTGATGCGGGCGCACATCGCCTATTACGTCGGCGGCATGGGCGTCTACTATCACCGGCTGATCACGAACTACGGCTTCGTGGAAGAGGCCGAACGCATCCGCCTGGCCTGGGCCGAGCGCGACCGTGCCCGCGCCGCCAGTTATGTCACGGACGCGATGGTCGAGGCGCTCACGATCAGCGGCACGCCAGCGCACTGCCGCGAGCGCATGGCCGAGTACCGTGCCCGCGGCGTGCAGGCGCCCTGCGTCTCCTTCCCGCACGGCGCGGGCGAGCAGATAGTGCGCGAGACGCTGGAGGCGCTGGCGCCAGCGCGCGTGGCGGCTGGCTGAGATCGCGTGCGACGGACCTTCACGGCGGCGATCCGTCTCTACACCATCGCCGGCGCCCGCGCGGCGGCGGCGGAGTGCCTGCTCTACATCGACGTGGAACCGTTCTCCCGCACGCGGTGGGGCGGCACGCTCAGCAAGATCGTCGCCGAGCAGCCGATGCACGACGGGCCGTATCTCCTGCGCCTGCCCGGCGGCCGCACCGCACGCATCAAGCTCACGCTCGAGCCCGGCGCCACGGCCACCTTCACCGGCGAGGGCGATCTTGCGATTTAGCGGCATGATAACCAGTATCGAAGGGGCCAACACCACCGCGGTCTTCCGAATCCCTACGCCCTGTGCCCTGGCGGCTGAAAGGAGCCACCCCATGGACCTGCACCTTCGCGGCAAGAAGGTCATCGTCACCGGCGCCAGCAAAGGCATCGGCCTGGGCATCGCCCGCGCCTTCGCCGCCGAGGGCGCCGACGTCGTGCTCTGCGCCCGCTCGCAGGAGGCGCTGCAGCGCGCCGCCGCCGAGATCGCCGACGCTCACGGCGTCAACGCCTACGCCTGCGCGGCGGACCTCTCCACGGCGGAGGGCGTGGCGGCGCTCGCCGCGTTCGGCGCGGAGAAGCTGGGCCGCGTGGACGTGCTGGTGAACAACGCCGGCGCGATTCCCGGCGGCACGATCGAGAGCATCGACGACGAGACCTGGCATCGTGCCTACGACCTGAAGCTGTGGGGCTACGTGCGGCTGAGCAAGGCGCTGCTGCCGGGCATGAAGCAGCAGGGCTCCGGCGTGATCGTCAACATCATCGGCAACGCGGGCAAACGGCCGAGCGCGGGCTACATCGCCGGCGGCATCGCCAACGCCGGCCTGATGAACTTCACCGCCGGCCTGGCGCAGGAGGGCGGGCCGCACGGCGTTCGCGCGGTCGCGATCAACCCCGGCCCGATCCGCACCGACCGCCACGAGGAGCTGGTTCTCAGCCGCGCCCGCGCCCGCGGCGTGCCGGTCGAAGAGGAGCGGGTGCAGGCGGGCGCCGGCATTCCGCTCAAGCGGGTGGGCGAGGTGCAGGAGGTCGCCGATGTCGCGGTCTTCCTGGCCAGCGACCGCGCCGGCTACGTCAACGGCTGCGTCGTGCCGGTCGAAGGCGGCGGCACGATGGCCATGTAACGCGCGGATGCCGCCGCCCGAGCCTGCGGGCGCCGCGCGCCCGACAACCGTCTTGAACCGTCTCCAGCGGCTGAGCCGTTCCGCCGGCGCGCAGCGCAGGCCGCGCCCGGTGTCCGTTCTGCACCGTGACGGCGGCCTGAGCCGGGCGCCTGCTGCCTACTGTCCGGCGCCCTGGAAGAACGCCTGCAACTGCTGCCCCGACGGCGTCAGCGAGGCGTCGATCTGCGGGCCGTCGAAAAAGGCCAGGCCGCCGTAGCTGTCGGAGAAGCCTTCCAGCGCCCCCCACTGCGCGTAAAAGAAGGAGCGCTCGACGCCGAGCTGCACGCCCTCGTTCGTAAAGAAGCTGAGCATGTCCGACATCCAGGCCTGCACGCCGGCCGTGTCGTACGGCCCGGTCGGCACCAGCTTGTTGCCGACCAGCTCGTCGCCGGGGAAGGCCCAGTGGAAGCCGACCTCGGTGTCCCAGATCGGGCGGCCGGCCTCGTCGGGAATGGCATCCAGCCAGGCGCGGAAGTCGCGAAGTTGCTGCTTGTGCCAGTCCGTGGAGAGCGTGGGCAGGTTCACCCAATCGAGCTCATAGGTGTGCACGGCCCACTTATCGATCGGCGGCCGCACGCCGTACATGTTCACGTAGTCGTTGTAGAACTCCGTGGTCCAGTCCAGGCCGAGCGTGTAGCCGGGGCAGCCGTTGCAGGTCTGCGACCAGTTGAGCACGTTGGGGCCGACGATGATCGCCGTCGGGTCGGCGGTGTGGATGCGCGCCTCCCAGTCGTGCAGGGCGACGGCGTAGTCCGAGGGGCTGAGCGCGTCGGAAGAGTTGGTGGTGGGCACGTTCGGCTCGTTGCCGACCAGCCAGGCGCCGCCGGGCCGTGAGGCGACGGCCGCCATGACTTCGTCGACCGGCTGCGGCGGATTGAGGCGGATAATCGAGGCCCGGGTCATGCCCGCCACTTCGCCGACGCCGGCGCCGTCGGTCAGAAACCAGGTCGCGCCGAGCCGCGGCAGCGCCGACGGATCGCCGTTGGCGAGCACGCCGATCAGGTCGGTGGGCGCCGCCTGGCGGGTCGCGGCGCGGGCGCCGGGCGCCGCGGGCCGCACGACCGCCAGACTGAACAACACCGCCAGACCGCCTGCCGCGAGCTTCGTCCATACACCCATGCTGGCTGGCTCCCTTCTCATCTGACCGGATGACCGAATGACCGAATGACCGAACTCTTCTGACCGAATCACGCAGAACAGGGGAACAGGTGTGGCGTGGACCGGGTGCGGGGCTGGCCGTACGACGCCGGGCCGCTCAACTCCTCGCAGCTTCGCCGCCGCACGGCGGGGCGGTTGCTCGCTGCACGGCTGGTCCGTACGTCATAGTATAACGCCCGATGGCCAGCTTTGCGCCACAACGAGCGCAACAGCGGATCAGCAGTGCCCCGGCAAGCCGGGCGCCGGCCGTGTGCCCAGCAGCGCCAGGCTGCTGCCCTGCCTCGCCAGCCACGGCAGGCGCGAGCAGACGCCATCGTCGGCGCGGGCGATCGCCCAGGCCAGCCGGCGTCCCGGCCGCAGTCCAAACTTTTGCAGCGCCACGAGGGGATAACGCGTGAGCGCGCCGTGATGTTCCACGCGTGCGCCGGGAAAAGCCGTGAACAGCGGCCGCAGGCGCGGCGCCGTGAACACCTCGCAGTGCACGCCGGGTTCGACCTTGCCGAAGAGGCGCGTGCCGAGGCCGTAGAGCGGCGCCCGCCACGGCTCGCAGGCGGCGAAGCGGCCGCCGGGACGCAGCACGCGGGCGAACTCCGGCAGGGCGGCGGCGGTGTCCATGTGGTGCAGCGAGCCGGGGCAGAAGGCGCCGTCGAAGCTCTCTGCCATGAACGGCAGCTCCTCCCCGATCGCCGCGACGCAGAACAGGCGATCGGCCACGCCCACGCTCTCCGCAAGCGCGTTCGCCAGGCGCAGCTCGTCGAGCATCGGGCTGGCCAGCCAGGCCTCGGCCGCGCCCGCGAGCAGCAGCACGACCGCCTGCACGCCCGAGCCGCCGGCTTGCAGCAGCCGCCGTCCCGCCAGGGGCGCCAGATGGCGGTAGGCGCGGTGCTGCGCCGGCAGGTCGTACAGCAGGTCGAGCCAGCGCAGGGCGGGGTCGGGAAAGGTGCGCCGATCGGCCGCGCTCGCCCGGCGCGCCGGCGCCACCGACGCGGCGACCGCCGAGCCGGCGAGGGCGCGCCGGTGGGCCGCGGCCACGGCGTTGTAATGCGCCATCTCGGCGTAGGCTTCGGCGTAGCGCCCGCCCGCCGGAAGGACCGGCGCCGCGGGCGTGGCAACGGCCGGCACGCGCCCCGCGGCCGCCGGCGCAACGGCGATCGCCTCGGGACCGAGCAGCAGCGGGATTCCGTCCACCACCGGATAGGCGACCCGCCCGTCCTCGCGCAGCAGCACACGCTCCGTTGGCGCGGCGGGCAGTGGTTCGCCGTCGCGCAGAAGCTGCAGCGCGCCCTGAGCATCGCGCCCGGCAGACAGCGCCACGGCCGGCAGCAGGCGCAGGGGCTGCCGGGTGAGGGGGCAGACCAGCAGTGGTGAGGCGGCGGCGCTCACTGGTCGAGGCTCCCTGGTACCTGCAGCAGCCCCGCGTCGAGCGAGCGGCTGAGCGCTGCCAGCCGCGGCAGGTCGAGACCGGCGGGCGTTTGCGCCTCGGAGACGGCGGCGACGATGCGGCCGCGGCGCCAGATCAGCACGCCGCGTTCGCCGGGCGCCGGCGTGACGGCTTGCAACGGCGGCGTGATCGCGTCGGCCGCACGGTAGAGCGCCGCATCCGACGCAGCGCCGTCCGGCGGCGGCTGCTTGCCGGCGGCGAGCAGCGGCGCCGGTTCGAGAAACGGCTCCGCGGCGTAGCGGCCGGCGTTCGCCGCGCTGGCGAAGCCGAACAGCTCCACGCGCCACTCGCGGTAGCGCGCGGCGCTCGCCTCGACCGCGCTCCAGCTCACCAGCCAGCGCCAGCCGAGGGCGGGCAGGCGCATGCGCGCCTGGTCGGCGCCGATGCCGGCGGGGGCGCTCACGCGCAGCACATCCACCACCGAGGCGCCGGAGAGAATCGCGGGATCGAGCAGGTGCACGGCACCGCCGGAGGCGCCCGCCAGCGCCTGCAGAGCGTTGCCGGCGGCGGCGCGGGCCGCGGCCGTCTCCTGCGACGAGGGCGTGGCGACGGTGGGCACGCTGCGGGGATCGAAGCTGCCGGCGGCGAAAGGCGTGGGGCGAGGGCGGGCGCTGCCGCCGGACGAGCAGGCGACAGCCAGCGCCGCGCCGATCGCGAGCGCAACGGCGCCCGGCCGCGGCAACGGCGTCCGGATCAGGTGCATGCGGCCATCCCGTCGGGAGTCTGCGAGCATGGGGCTGTCCGGTCGCATGCTAGCAGAGCCGGCGGCCTTACCGCCCGCCGAGCCGCAGCTCGAACGTGCTGGCTCCCGCCAGGTCGAGGCTCCAGACCACCGTTTGGCCCTGCACCACGCCGCTGGCGGAGACCGCCTGCGCCGTGCGGCCCGGCGGCAGGTGCACGCTGACCCGCACCGATTGCTGGCCCACGCCCGGCTGCTTGAGCAGGGTCAGGCGGTATTCGTCTGGCGCGGGCGGCGCGAAGCCCGGCTTCAGGTCGAACGTCAGGGTTTGCGTCTCCTGCGGGCCGAGGGGGATGAACTGCGCGAGGCTGGTGTAGCCGGCCTCCTGCGCGACCCGCGGCGCGTCCGGCAGGCCGCCGGCGGAGCTGAGGGCCGATCCGGGCGGCAGCAGCACGCGCAGGTAATCGCCGAAGAGGCCCGGCGCCGCTTCGAAGCGGCCCTCCCGCGGCAGCCAGCGGGCGCCGAGCAGCCGCTTCGCCGGATCGGCGACCTGTGCCGGCGTGGCGGTGTTGCTGTAGGTGAGCTGCAGTTGCGCTCGCTGGGCGCGGCCGTCTTCTCCCAGCCAGACCTCGTATTGCAGCGAGCGGTGGATGTAGGGACCGATCTTCGTGTAGCCCAGATTCGCGTCGAAGGCGCCGAGGACATCGCCGGCGGGCGGGGGCGTGAGCGCGCCGCCGGCGCCCGCGCTCTGCACCCAGGCCGCGGCGGGCGGCTCGGGCGTGTAGAGCAAGAGATCGCCGGCGCGGGCCGAGACGCGCAGCGCCTGCAGGGCGCGCGTTTGCTGCTCGCCGGCGGCGCTGTTCACGCTGGCCAGAACGGCCTTCAGCACGGCGCTGAGGCCCGTGCCCTTCGCCGCGTTGGCGTTCTGCAGCTGGCTCAGCAGCGAGCCGGGGGCGGTGATCAGCGCCTGCGTCGTCTGGTCGAACCAGTCCTGCGCGGTGAGCGGCTGCGCGAAGCCGGCGACGGGCAGCGGGCCGAGGGCGGCGAGCAGGGCGCTGACGGCGTCGTTATCGAAGGCGAGCACGCCGTCGGGCGTGATGCCGAGGTCGCGCTGGAGGAAGGCGAGCACCTGCCGGGCAGAGGCGGGGAAGTCGGGCGACCAGTTGGCGTCGCGCAGGCTCCAGACGGGCGTGCCGAGGTACTGCTGCAAGGGGGCGGGCGCCGGCAGCGGCGCGGCGTTGGGCGCGTCGAAGTCGTAACTGGAGCGGTACTCCTGGAAGGCGAGGCGGCCGCGTTCGAGCGTGATCAGGCCGGCGCTGCCGATGAAGCCGCCGGTGGGGCGCAGCTCGGCCGAGTCCTGGCCGAGCACGAGATAGGTGCGCGGCCCGTCGAAGCCGAGCAGCGCCGTGGCGGCGGCGGGCAGCAGCGCCAGCGCCCGCGCCTGCCGCGCGACGCCGGGCACGCTGGCATCGAAGGCCGCGAGCTGCGATCGCAGGCCATGGAAGGGGCCGCGGTACACCTCGGGATGGAGGCGGGCGCGCCGGGCCAGGGCCGCCTGCAGGTCCTTGTCCCCGTGGCGCAGCGCCGGCGCGCCCGCGTCGAGCGCGGCGACGAGGCGCTGGGCGGGCGGTGTGGCAGCGTCGGGCGGCGCGTTCGTCTCGGCGAGCAGCGGGGCGAGGCCATGGGCGAGGCGGGCGCCGCCGCTGGCCACCTCGGCGCCGGCGGCGATCAGATCGGGCGCCTCGGCCAGGGGTTGGCCGACGAGCGGCACCCAGCCGAGCAGGCGCAGCAGCGGCGTGGCGGGCGAGAGCAGCAGGCGGTCGCGCTGCAGCCGGCCGGAGGCCTCATCCAGCGTGTGGCCCGCCGCTTGCACGCGGCCGCGCGTGGCCGGACCGAGGTCGCCCTGCAGCAGACCGCCGACCTGCTGCTCGGCCGTCTGCACCTGCCGCGCCGCCGCAAGCGCATCGCGCGCGACGACCGCGCCAAGCGCCAGCGCCGCGATTATGAGCGGCAGCGCCCGCAGCAGCGCGGCGCCAAGCCAGCGCCGCCACTCAGCGCCGCACGGCCAGCGCGGCCACAGCCTCGCGATCACGTCGTGCCTTTCACAGGAAGTCGCGGCGGTTTCCCACCCGTCCCAAGGCGTCGTCGCCCGGCCGCCCCGGCCCCACGCTGTGAGACGTTCGAGCCGATGCAGATGTTGCACCGGCGCCGGCGCCTCACCGCCGCCGCTCTGGCTCGTAGATACCAGATTCGCGGGCTGCGAGCGCCGGCCGAAAGACGAGCAGGCGATTGCAGAGGTATGAGATCGCGGCGTTGGCCACGGCCACCAGCAGGGCGGCGATCATGTAGGGTGCGGTGTGGGTCTCGACGAGCAGCCTGATCAGGAGATAGCTCACGCCGTAGGCCGCCAGGGCGAGTGTGAGGAAGCGCGGCGCGTAGTGACCGTGGCGTCCATCCGCGCTGAAGGTGATGGTGTGGTGCCCGACGTAGGCGAAGGCCGCGGCGGCGGTTAGGGCGAGCGCCGAAGCGGCCTGCGGCCCAATGTGCGCCGTGCGTTCGAGCACGATCGCTAGAACCAAGTAGAGCAGGCCCGCCAGGCCGCCGACGACGGCGTAGCGCGTGGCGAGCCATGCCTCGGCAACGGCGGCGCCGCGCGTGATGCCGCGCTCGAGGCGCAATAGTCTCTGCTGTCGGATGTGCAACCAGCGCCCTCCTGCACGAACTGCCGCCGGCTCAGCCGCCGACCGGCGGGATGCCCAGATAGGCGAGGCGCTTCACCTCGCGGCGGCCCTTGGCCACACTGTCCAGCACCAGGCCGCACATGAGGCTGATCACGGCCAGCACCATGATACCCGTGGCCAGGATCGCGGTCGGGAAGCGCTTGACCAGCCCGGTTTGGACGAACCCGACCACGACGGGAACACCGAGTGCCAGCGAGATTGCGGCGAGGCACAGAAAGATGATGCCGAAGAACGCCAGCGGGCGCTCGTCGCGGAAGAGCCTGAGCACCGTGCGCAGGATCTTCAGGCCGTCGCCATAGGTGTTGAGCTTGCTCGCTGAGCCGTCCGGGCGTGCCCCGTAGGCGCCGATGATCTCCGCCGCGGGCATGCGCAGCTTAAGCGCGTGCACCGTGAGTTCCGTCTCGATTTCGAAGCCGGGGGACATGGCGGGGAAGGACTTGACGAAGCGGCGCGAGAGCACGCGGTAGCCGGAGAGGATATCGGTGAACGACTGGCCGAACAGCAGGCTGATGGAGCGCGTGAGCAGGCGGTTGCCCAGGCGATGGCCCGCGCGGTACGCCTCGTCGGCGCTGCTGGCGCGGCAGCCGACGACCATATCGAGCCGTTCCGCCACCAGCCGCTCGACCAGCCGCGGCGCCAGGGCAGGATCGTAGGTGCTGTCGCCGTCCACGAGCACGTAGACATCGGCATCGACGTCCGCGAACATGCGCCGCACGACGTTGCCCTTGCCCTGCAGCCGCTCGGCGCGCACCTCTGCGCCGGCGGCGCGGGCCAGCTCGGGCGTGCCGTCCGTGGAGTTGTTGTCGTAGACGTAGACCGTGGCGGCGGGGAGGGCGGCGCGGAAGCCGGAGACGACCTGGGCGACCGTCGCCGCCTCGTTGTAGCAGGGCACGAGGACCGCGACCCTGACCCGCCGCAGCATCTGCTCAAGGTACTCGCCCGACGCCGCAACGGCGGCGGCAGGGGATGCCGTGATCGCCATGCGCCTGCTCCTCTCGGCCCGCCCGCGCGGCGAACCCTCGGCGTTGCGAAGATGATAGCGGGTCGCGACCCGGACGGCACAGCGGGCCGAAGCCAGGCAACCGGCTATCGCTGGGCCACGACCAAAATGTAGCCGGCCAAGTTTCGCAGGCGCAGCTTGCGCACGACCATTTCGTACAGCGCACTCAGGCAATAGGCGGGGAAGAACGCATCGTAGTAGTCTGATGAGTAATAAAACGGCAGTACACGCACTTTTTCATAGCCTTGTCTGGTGAATGTCTCGTGAAGCGCAGTATAATAGCACTTATCATAGAAGACTGGGAACTCAATAACTCCGACGGTCTGTGGCCGGAGAACGTGCACGACGCTCTTCGCAAAATTGAAGGGCAATATACGGGCGGCAATGGCGAACAGCGCGAACCTGCCCGGCATCAGGTGGATCGAGTATCCGCCCTTGCGGAGCACACGGGCCGAATGCGCGACGAAAGCCTCCACGTCGGCCACGTGCTCGAGCACCAGCCGCGAGGCGATCAGATCGACTTCGCCATCGGCAAACGGCAACCCCTGCGCGGCATCTGCCACCCGCTTGTCGTCGACGTCGGTGTTGTGGCGCAGCTCTTCCTCGGAGACATCTACCGCGATGATCCTGGCGCCGGTGCCCTTGTCGATGAGCGGCGCGAATGTACAGCGCTTGCCGCCGCCCACGTCGACAATCACGGGCGCCTTCAGCCGGCTGGCGCACTTCACTACCGTGCGGTCGTAGACCTTCAGCGGATCGTCTTTGGCCTGAGGCAGCCGCCGTTCCAGCCGCGCCGACCACGCCTGGTTCCTCTTAATGATGGAGCGAAGCATTCAACTGCTCTCCGTAATTGCAGCGCACCGCTCGCGCCGCGGCGCACGGCTAACGACTGTCTGCCGAGCCCGGCGCGCACTCATGCCGGCCCCGCCGCGAAGCGCCGCTTGTACAACCGTCGCAGCAACGGCCACGCGAACAGCCCGATTGTAATCAGGACGCCCACGAGCGAGATCAGCAGGCTGACAGTCCACGTGGGCGGCCGGTAGGAGAAATGGACCGTGTGCTGCCCGGCGTCCAACTCCACCCCCTGGTAGATATAGTTGGCCCGCAGATCGTGGCGCTGCTTGCCATCGACCGTTACCTGCCAGCCGCCATCGCCGTAGCCCTCGTTCAGAACCAACACGCCCGGCGCCGGCATGTTCGCCTTGACCGTAATATCCCCGGCGAGATCGCGCACGATCGTCGCCTGGCCGCCGTTGCTGGCGATCGGCGTACGCGACTCGACCACGGCGTCGGCGCCTGGGACGTGCAACTGATCGAGCGCGGCGAGCGTGGCGGCGTCGCCCTGCGTGGCGATCACGCCGTCGGCGACGTAAACGCGCGGTCGGAAGCCCTCCACACGGTAAAGCGTGGTGACGTTATCGTGCCAGACGGGGGTGAGCGTGTCGGCAGCGGCCGGCTCGTAGAGCCGTAGCCGGAGAGCGCCGGGTGCCGGCTGGCCGTTGTGGAGAAACCGCGCTCCCTGCAGAAGCGGCCGCGTTGTGCCGAACAGGCGGATAGCCCGCCCCGATGTGTCGTCGGCCGGGCGGCTGACCTCCAGGCGCAGCCGTTGTCCCGGCTGGACATTTGCCGCCGGGAAGCTCGCGCTCAGCCATGAACCGCTTGTGGTTGCCGCAACAGGCAAGGAGGCCGTTCCGAGTACGGCGCCGCTGCCCGCATCCAGCAACCGCAACGCCAACGCTGGCCCCGGTTGCAGTCCGTCGGTCGCCACGAACACCGCCACCGCCGAGATCTGCGCGCCCACGCTCGCCATCTCCTGCGTCACCGTCTCGCCCGGCGCGATCGCGAGGACAGGCTGGTCCGCGGCGTCCTCCTGCTGTGCGACAAGATGAGCACCGGACCCGGGTAGTTCCATGTCGCCGGTGGGCACCAAGAGCAGGGAGGCGTTGGCAATCGCCAGCATGCGCCTATCCGGTGTCTGATTAGTCACGACGTAGGCGATGGTGCTCGGGTCGGGTCCATGGCGGTTCAGCGCAGCCGAGAACCTCAGCGGGCGCGAGAGGAATACGTTTTCCGAGTTAGTGCCAAGCTGCGGCAGACCGAACGGCAGGATCAAGCCGCCGTGCAACGGCCCGGCCGGCAGCGCCAGCTTACCGTCAGCGATATGGGTCCGCATTGCGCCAATCGCATCGGCGCCGGGATAAAGATTCGCGGGCAGCACACCAGGGTTGTACGTGGCCCCGACGGTAAACACATCGCCTGCCAGCAGCAGCGCAAGAGCAGTTGCTCCTGCTGGCGGGGCAATCCAGGCGCGCTTGAGCAACACGAGCAGCGCCGCGGATATGACGATCATGACTCCCGCGAAGATGACCCACGATTGCGCCCACGCCTCAAGCGTCACCGCGCCCTTCGTTTCCAGGAAGAACCGCGCGACTCTCACGATTCCCATCCTGGTGAGAAGTGCCGATGTGCATGCGAACAGAGTCGCCAGTGCGAAGCATCCCCAGCCTAACCACACGGCACGGCGGCGAGCTTCTGGCGGAACCGACGGCCATCTGGTCGTCGCGGCGTCCAGGAGAGCATCCACACCAATTGCGGCCAGGCAGCTGACAAAGAACGCCACGACGAATACAAGGCGATGGTTGGCCAGCAATCGCAGCCCCGGCAGACGTGCGACGGTGAACACGGGCTGCACGCCATACACGATCGCAGCCGCGAGCAATCCGAGGAGGAGAAAAGTCAGGGTGTATTCTCGATCTCGCCTTGGACTGCGCAGCAGTGCGACTCCAGCGAGGACAAGGGTGACCACTCCGCAATAACCGACCTCTTCGGCATAGTCGAAGCCATTAGGCCAGAGGTTGAAGGAGTTATACGCCGGACTTCCACGCAGATTCGGCACGATCCACGAGCTGATATCGGTGAATGGGATATGATAAAGCGGCTGATGCGCACGAACCGTTGACGTTGGGCCTCCGAGGACCAGCATGACAGTGGGCAACAATTGAACTGCTGCAATCGCCACACCGCCGACTAAGCCAGTAAAACACAATATGCCAGGTATTACGACCGAGTATATCTGACTTTGTGTCATGAATCGCAGATATCTCTGTACAGAGCGAATGCCGAGGTATATCGTCGAAAAGAGAAGGATATGAAGCGAAGATTCGATGTGGCCACCGAGAAACTGAGTCGCGGTGATGATCGACAGGGCGCTTACCCAGAGATGTGCTCGGCTCTTCTTTTGCAGCAACGCCTCCAGACAGAGAAATATCCACGGTAACCAATCAGCTACAGCAGTGTGCGGATGATTGAGCCAGATGAAGAAGTAGCTGCTGAACATGAAGGCAATGGCACCGAAAAATGCTGACGGTCTGCGAAGGCCCAGGACGAGTAGAAAGGCATACATGCCGAGGCCAGCAATCAGCGGCTTCACCATGAGCATGAACTGCATGCCAACTTTGAGTGGCATCAAGAGCGACAGGATGGTGATTGGATATAGCACAGCCGGCTGAGCTCGTGCCATATGAGGCTCCCCGCCGAGTGAATACGGATACCACAGCGGGAGCCGGCCGTGGTGCAGTTCCGTTCGCGTGAAGAGGTACCACGGTATGAATTGGTCGACAGCATCACTCATAAGAGGGTTCTTCGATCCGGTTCTCGCCAGCATCGCGAATTCCGGCTGCTGATTCCACGGGTAGTTCGTGGTTATGACGTCCAAGGGCGGCGAGATCTCGCCATGCGTGAGCGGCATGGCGAAATACGTCACGCACAAGAGCGCCAGCGCCACCGGGTACAGCCAGCGGCCGGGGTCGCGGAGCAGCAACCGGCGCCAGCGCGGAACCGCCCGGCCCGGAGGCGTTGCAAGATGGCCGTCTGGAGGAACCTCGGTCCTCGCAGCCGTCGCGAGGATTCGTTGCGCCACGCCGCTAAGTCGCCGGAACCGCATTGCTGATCGACAGCAACCGTTGGAACTCCGCCATCAGCGAGGCATCGAAGGCGGCCGCTGCCGAATAGGGCCAGTCGAACCGCGCGCCGGCCGCGCACGCGTCGAGCGCCGCCACGGCCGGCGTCAGCGCCACCCCCAGCCAGCGCCGCAACTCGGTGCCGCTGCCGCCCAAAGCATTCGAAGCCGGCTCATTCGACATCATCCATTGCTCCTCTGTCTTCTCGCATGTTTCGGAAACCGCCCAGCTCGCCTGGCTAAAGGTCGCCTCGAGTCAGTTCCGGACTTTGCGATGCACCCAGTGAGCCGCTCGAGAGACCGGCGGAAATCGGCGTATGCCGCCGGCAATCTTCGGCTTCGCGCCCCGCGCCGTTTGCACCGCCGCGGCGGCGAGGGCAGTCTGCTCCTGCAGCAATGCCTCCAGCCAGCGGATGTGCGCATTCTTCGCCGCAAGCTGCGCCTCCAGTCCGCTCGCCCAGGCCGTCTGCTGCTCGTGACGGAGGGTCATCGCCGATAGCTCCTCGTGCAACGCCGTGCCGCGGCCCTCCGTGATCGCCAGCTCGTTACGCAGTCCCTCAATAGCTCCATTCAGAGCGTCAAGCTCGGCGGCGCGTTGCGTCAGGCAACGCTCCAGCTCCGCGACCCGTCTCGCATGCGCCACCTCTGTCGCCTGCAATCGCGCCTCGCGCTCCGCCAGCGTTGCTTGAAGCGCCTCGATTCGCTGTCCCCGCTCGGCCAGCTCACCCTGAAGCGCTTGCACGTGCCCGGCGCCGTCGCGCGCGGTCCGCTCCAGCTCCCGGTTCCGGCGCTGCAACAGCGTGGCCAGGTCGGCTCTCTCGGTAGTCACACGTCCGCGCCTCTTGCGTCGAGCCACGACCACAAACTGAAACGTCTCCGCCTCTGGGTCCGCCGTCGCCGCCTGCAGAATCTCGGGAGCAAACGCATGCGGGTCGACGCCCAGATCGGTTCCGCCCAGCGGCGCGGTCACGCGCAGATCCTCGATGATCTCTAGACCAGCACCGGCGAAGAGTGCCTGGACCGCCTCCTTGTCAAAGAAGCGCAGATGCGTACGGTCCAGCAGACCGGTCTCCCGGTAGCGAAACGCTCCCTGCAGCAGGTGCAGGCGAAGATCGGCGTGCGCGACGTTCGGAATCGAAGCCACGATGCGGCCGTCGCCTGCCAGCAGCTCTACGGCGGAGCGCAGAACACGCTCCGGCTCGCGCAGATGCTCGAGCACGTCGAGAAACAGGATCGCGTCGAAGTGCAGCGGCGCGAATTCGGCCCGGAGGTCGATCGCCTCTACGTCGGCCTGAACCACGCGTTCGCAGTATCGGCGGGCGGCCTCTGCCGCGGCGGGATCCTGCTCGACCGCCCAGACGGTACAGCCCCGCGCCTGAAGCACCGAGGCCACAGAGCCATCGGCCGCGCCGACATCAAGCACCTGCGCGCCCTCGGGCACGCTCAGGACTCCGAGCGAGTGCGATTCGTTCAAATTCGCCAAATCAATGGGGGCAGTGTAGCGCGAGGCCGCCATCGAATCTCCTGGAGAGCGCCCAGGACGTCAAAGAGGCTCGGCCGCGACCCGGTTGCTTCCATCATGCACAGAGGTCGAGGGGTCGCGCACGCGTCGGCCAAGCCGTCAATTCGCCACAGCCATATCGCTGATTGAAAGCAGTCGCTCAAACCCCGCCATAAACGAGGCGTCGAACGCGGCCGCGGCCGAGCGCGGCCAGTCGAGTTGCGCGCCGGCCACCCGCGCATCGATGTCGTCCACGCGCCGGACGGCCACGGCCAGCCCGCTCACGATGCAGTCCACCGTCGGCTCAACGCCGATCAGGTTCGCCGAGATCTCCGCTAGTGCTGCGGCCGTCTTGTTAGCGAACGTGCTGGTCACCACCAACATGCCCGCGGTCGCCATTTCAATCGGCACGAGGCTCGGGTGCGGAGTGTCCATGAGGCTCAGCCCAACATCGTGCTCACGGAGCAGATCGCGGTACGCGTCCTGATCCAGCCGTGGCACCAGGTGCAACTCACGTCCGCCGGCCAGCCGCAATCTGCCCGGCCCATCCTGTTTGCCCACCCCGAAGAACTCCCAGGATCGATCGAACACGCCGCGATCGATCGCCGCCGAAAGCCCGAGCACCGCCAGCTCGAACATGTTGCGCTCGGCGTGCTGCTCAGGCCGGGCATAGACCAGCACGCGGCGGCTCGAACGCCGCCGCAGCGGCTCGTGGCTAACCGTCCCCACGTCCGTCACGGGGTTCAGCATCAACATGGAATGCTCCATGCCATACTCCGGGCCGCGGCAGAAGACGCCGATGCGCCGCCTCATGAAGTAGTCGCGGAGCAACGCCGTCGAAAAGATGGCGCGATGCGGCAGGGCATAGGCCGACCGCGTGAAGGCCGAAAGCGCCCCGGCTGCGTGGAAAAGTGGCTCATACTCCTGCACCAGGAAGAGAAAATTCTCCTTGCCCAGGCGCTGGGCCGCCGCGTGCGCGACCCAGGCAGTCCAGGTCGAGGTAGCGATGAAGAGGTCGCCATCGCTGGCGTCCAGCGGTTCGGTGCGGCCGAGCATCTGCACGACTTCCACGCGCGAGAACAGTTCGGACAGTCCCGAGAACGACTCGATCTTGCGTCGCTCGCTGGCCGGCACCTCGCCGGCCGCTTCTAGCGCGACGATGCGCACACTGTACCCTTCGCCGGCCAGTGCCACTGCCAGCCCGCCGACCGTGATATAGCCTCCGTAGAAGTAGCTAGAGTTCAACATCTGCACGAGGATGTTGATACGACGCGCTGCTCGACGGTGAACCCGCAAGGCTAGCGGTTTCATCTTGCCGCGAATCCAGCGCGCTCGCTCGCCCAGCGGCCCGCCGAGGTCCCCGGCCACCACGCCGGTGTCGAGCACTGGCTGGATGTATGAATCGGTCTGCGCCGCCGACCGCTTCCAGAGCACACCCTTGAGTAGCTGCATCTCCGCGCCAGTCCGCCCGCCACGATGAACGCTCCAAATTAGCGTCTGCCAGACCAGCCAGGCCGCGCCGGTTCGCTTGGTTTCGAGCGCTATAAGGCGGCGCAAGGCTCCCCGCGTGCGTCCGGACAGCCTCGACGCGAACCGTGTCAGCAAGATGTGGGCCATCACCTCGCGTGGCAGGAGATCGCTGAAGTACACTTGCCGCCACCCCGCGACGACGGCGTGATCGTTGCGATGATCATCCACCGGAAGCAAGCGGCTGATCGCGGCGGTCTGCCGGTGCGCGCCGAACTCCAGCCAGAAGCTCCGTCGCGCGTGGGCAGGTGCATTCCAGACGCCGATCACGTTCTCGTCATGCTGCACATAGTCGTACAGCGGCCGTGCGACGTACGCGATCCTTCCGCCCGCCAGCGCCGCACAACCCAGCCAGTGGTCATGAAAAATCGAGCCGACTTTGGGAGGGAACGGTAGGGCATTGGCAAGTAGTTCGCGACGAAACATCGATGCCGCGCCGGTAATGCAATTCTCCAACACCAGTCGGGGAAGGTCGCGAAAGTTATTGCCGCGCCGCATCCAGTAACTCGGCGCGAGAACCTTGCCATCCCGGTTGACGATTCGCATATCGCTGTAGGCCAGCATCACGCCCGGTCTGAACCTCTCAATCAGGGCGGCAAGCTTCCACGGATACCATTTGTCGTCCTGGTCGGCCATCGCAATGAATCTAGCGTCTGCTGGAACATAGGCCAAGCAACGTTCAAAGTTGTAGTAATAGCCAAGATTCGAGGAGTTTCTGAGTAGAAGGAATCGCTTGTCGTTACGGACAATCCGCTGAATCTTTACGTACAGATCGGGCCGCGAGCAGTCGTCGCTGATGATGCAGACCCAGTCGTCGTAGGTCTGCGCCTGGATCGAGCGGATCTGCGCCTCAAACAGCTCCATCGGCGGGTTGTAGGTCGCCATGCAGATCACGACGCTCGGCGCCTGCTCCAGGCCGAAGTCGGCCGGCGTCAGCGGCTGGGGCGCGTCCGGCGCCCGCCGGGTCAACGTGTGCGTGCCCACGTGCAGCGTTCGGCGCGCGCCTCCCGCAAAGCGCCCCACGACGTTGATCGTCATGCTCATCGGCTGTTCGGTGCCCGGCAGCGGCACGATCGCCCAGAAGCCGCTGTAGAACGGCAGCTCCGGCGAGGCGGCCCGCGCCATAAACTCATCCCGAATGTCGCTGCGCGGCATGCCCTGCGCGTTCACCGGGTGCCGCACGCCGTTCAGCTCGATCTCCACGCGCTTCAGCTTGCGGCGCAGGTGGAAGCAGTAGCCGGTGATCAGCAGCACCGAGCCGCGGCCCACGCCGATCGTCTCGGGAATCGGATCGATGGCGCAGCGGAACGCCGGATCGGCCGGCTGTACGGCGCGCGGCAACGGCACGCCCGCACGGTGCAAGTGGTCGCGCAGCCTGCGCAGGTGCGGCTTCAGCGGTTCGGGGATCCACCAGTAGCGCGAGCGAGACATGCGGGTTCCTCGGAGGGCTAGGGGCTGCACTTACCTCTGCCTAATCGGACGATCGCATGGTGAACGGACAGGAGCCAAACCTGCACGCGCCTGTGTGCCGAGCGATAGAATAACACGAACCTCGCAGTGCGGTAAAAGGATCACGGCGGCCGCCGTAGCCGCGAGCGAGCGGCGCGGAGCCGGCCGCCCGCGGCAAGCGCCGCCCGCACCTCCCTGCGTGCCAGCCGTGCCTGCATCTGCGCCCGCTCCTGGCCGAGCCGCCGCAGTTCTGCTTCTTGCTGGAGAACGCGCTGCTCCAGCTCGCTCGCCCAGTCGCGCAGCCGTTCGACCTCCGCCAGCAGCGTCCCCTCGCGCGCGTCGGCCTCAGCCTCCAGCACGTCAACGTACTCGCCGCGCACGCTGCGCTCAAGCAGCAGCGCTCGCTCGACGCCGCCGGCCGAAGCCGCCAGCCGCGGAATGTCCGTCGCCCCCGCCAGCGGCGCCCGTTCGCGAACGACGTATAGCTCCTCCGGCGGCGGCGGGCGGCTCGCAAGCTCCCCGGCGTGCAACGCGCGCAGCAGCGCCGCATGCCGGGCCAGCAGAAAGCGCTTGAAGCGGCTGTTCAGGCTGCTGCTGTGCCGGTGCCGAACAACGGATCGCCCCGCGCACAGCACATCAAGCCCGCGCATCCGCAGGCGCAGGCAGAGATCGACATCCTCGTAGTACGCGGGAAAGAAGCGTTCGTCGAAGCCACCGAGCGCCGTCCAGGCATCGCGGCGCACCAGCAGCGAGCAGCCCGACGCGAAGTCGACCACCCTCACGCCGGCGAACTCGCTGCTCTCCGCCGGCAAGCCGTACCCGAGCGGCGTCACCGATGCGTCCTGCCAGAGCTGTCCGCCGGCTTCCTGAATCGTCCCGTCCCAGGCCAGCACGCGGCTGCCGACTGCCCCGGCGGCGGGGTGGGATTCAGCCGCTTCGACCAGCGCCTCCAGCCAGCCCGGCTCCACGACTGCATCGTCGTTCAGCAGGACAATGAACTCCCCGCGCGCCGCCGCGGCCGCCGAGTTATTGCCGCCGCCGAAGCCCAGGTTCACCGGCGATTCGGCCACGTGGGCGCCGCGCACCTGATCCCGGACTCGCTCCCTCAGCTCCGGCGCCGGCTCGTTGAGGAACAGCAGCAGCTCGAACGGGATCGATCCCGGGCAGTTGCGTCCCAACGATTCGAGGCAATCGAGGAGATACGGCGCCTCGCGCCAGCCGAGCACCACGATCGAGACGCGTGGCGCCGGTGAACTGGCGAGATCAACTGCTGGCGCCATCGGCGCCTCCGCCCACGCCCTGTTGAGCGTTGCCCCGTTGGTTCGCTATGGTAGCAAAAGCGTGGCAGCGGGCGGTACTGTAGCGCGGGTGCACGGCGCCTCGCTGAGCAACGTCCGCGGCGCCGCGAACGATCGGAAGCGCGCGATGAAGGCAGTCGTGCTGGCGGGGGGGAAGGGCAGCCGCCTGCGGCCCTTCACCTACACCGGCGCCAAGCAGCTGATCCCGATCGCCAACAAACCCGTGCTCTTCTACGCCCTCGAACAGCTCACCGCCCTCGGCGTGCACGAGGTCGCCGTCGTCGTCGGCGAGACCGGCGACCAGGTCCGCGCCGCCCTCGGCGACGGCAGCCAATTCGGCCTTTGCCTCAGCTACGTCCAGCAGGACGCCCCCCGCGGCATCGCCCACGCCGTCGGCCTCTGCCGCGAGTTCGTCGGCGCCCACGACTTCGTCGTCGTGCTCGGCGACAACTTCGCCCGCGACGGCATCCGCGAGCCGATCGACGCCTTCCGCGCGGCCAACCTCGACTGCGGCGTCGTGCTCAGCCGCGTGCCCAACCCCCAGGCCTTCGGCGTGGCCGAGTTCGCCGGCGAGCGCCTCGTGCGCGTGGTAGAGAAGCCCGCCGTCCCGCCCAGCGACCTGGCGATCACCGGCATCTACTACTTCTCGCCCGCCGTCTTCCCCGTGATCGCCGCCCTGCGGCCCTCGGCGCGCGGCGAGCTGGAGATCACCGACGCCATTCAAGCCCTGCTGGAGGGCGAGGCGCGCGTCGGCCACGCCCTGCTCACGGGACCGTGGATCGACACCGGCAAGATGGCCGACATCCTCGAGGCGAACCGGCTCGTGCTGGCGAAGCTCGAGCGCGCGATCGCCGGCGAGGTCGATGCCGAAAGCAGCATCGTCGGCGCCGTCGTCGTCGGCGCCGGCGCCAGCGTGCGCCGCAGCGTGATCAAGGGTCCGGCGATCATCGCGCCCGACTGCCGGATCGAGGACGCCTACATCGGCCCCTTCACCGCGATCGACCGCGGCAGCGTGGTGCGCGGCACGGAGATCGCCGACAGCATCGTGCTCGACCACTGCCGCCTGGAGCTGGTGCCCGGCCGCCTGGAAGAGAGCCTGATCGGCCGCGACGTCGTGGTCGCCGGCGTTGACCGCCGGCCGCGCGTGTATCAGCTTATGCTGGGCGACCACTCGCGCATCGCTATCCCCGGCTGAGCGCCAGAGATCGGAGAGCGTGTGACGACTTTGGCAGGGCGAACACTGGTGACCGGCGGCTGCGGCTTCATCGGCAGCCACTTCATCCGCGGCCACCTGCAGGCACACCCGCGGCGCGAGGTCGTCAACCTCGACCTGCTGACGTACGCCGGCAACCCCGACAACCTGGCGGACATGGCCGGCGATCCCCGCTACCGCTTCGTCCACGGCGACGTGAGCGACGCCGAGGCGGTGGGCCGCGCCATGGCCGGCTGCGATACGGTCGTGCACTTCGCCGCGGAGAGCCACGTCGACCGCTCGCTGCTGGATGCGCGGCCCTTCGTGCGCACCAACGTCGAGGGCACCGCTGTGCTGCTCGCCGCGGCGCGCGAGGCCGGCGTGCAGCGCTTCCTGCACATGTCCACCGACGAGGTCTACGGCGACATTCCCGCGCCGCGCACCAGCGTCGAGGAGGACCCCCTGCAGCCGCGCAGCCCCTACGCCGCCGCCAAGGCCGGGGCCGAGCTGCTCTGCCGCGCCTATGTGCAGAGCTACGGCCTGCCCGTGCTCGTCGTGCGCTGCTCCAACGTCTACGGCGCCAACCAGTTCCCCGAGAAGCTGATCCCGCTGTTCGTCACCAACGCCCTCGCCGGCCGTCCGCTGCCCGTCTACGGCGACGGGCTGCAGCAGCGCGACTGGACCGCCGTCGAAGACGCCTGCGCCGCGATCGAGCTCGTGCTCGAGCGGGGCGAGCCCGGCGCAGCCTACAACGTCACGGCCGAAAACGTGCGCCTGAACATCGAGGTCGTGCGCCGGCTGCTCGCCGTGCTCGGCCGGCCCGAGTCGCTGATCGCCCACGTCGCCGACCGCCCGGGCCACGACCTGCGCTACGCGATGAGCGCCGCCAGGATCCGCGCCCTCGGCTGGCAGCCGGCGCAGGTCTGGGAAGAGGCCTTCCCGCGCACGGTGCGCTGGTACGCCGAGAACCCGGACTGGTGCCGGCGGGCGCGCGACCGCGCCTTCGACGACTACTACACCGCGCAGTACGGCGCCCGTGGCTGAGCGGGAGAAGCCGGCGCTGCTGCTCACCGGCGCGGGCGGACAGCTCGGCCGCGCCGTGGCCGCGGCCTGCGCACCGGCGTGGCGGGTGATCGGCCCCGGGCGCGATGTGCTCGATCTCGCCCGCCCCGAGACGTTTCTTCCCCTGCTGCGCGAGCAGCGCCCGGCCGCCGTGGTCAACTGCGCCGCCCTCACCGACACCGCCCGCTGCGAGCGCGAGCCGGCGCTGGCCGACGCGATCAACGCGCGGGCGCCGGCGGCGCTGGCGGAGGCCTGCCAGGCGGTTGGCTGTTACCTGGTCCAGATCTCCAGCAACGAGGTGTTCGACGGCGCCGCCTCGCAGCCGTACGCCGAGGACGCGCCCACGCGGCCGCTCAGCGCCTACGCCCGCTCCAAGCGCGCCGGCGAGGAGTTCGTGCTCAGCGCCGCGCCCCGGTCGCTCGTCGTGCGCACCGCCTGGCTCTACGGCGAGGGCACGCAGAACTTCATCGCCCGCGTGCTCGGCTGGGCGGCGCGGCAGCCGGAGCTTTCGGTCGTCACGGACGAGGTCGCCACGCCCACCGCCTGCACCTCGCTCGCCGCCGCGCTGGCGCTCTGCCTGCGGGAACGGCCGAGCGGCATCCTGCACGTGACCAACGCCGGCGCCGCCTCGCGCTTCGAGTGGGCGCGTGCGATCCTGCGGCTCAGCGGCGAAGACCCGGAACGCGTGCGCCCGGCACGGCTCGCCGACTTCCCCGCCACGGCGCCGAAGCCGCCGTACTCGGTGCTGAGCACGGCCCGCGCCGAGCAGCTCGGCATTCAGCAGCAGCCGTGGCACACCGTCTTCGCCCGCTACATGGCGGACCGGAAGGAGCACGCAGCTTCCAGCGCATAACCGCCGGGAGGATCGGATGGCACAGGGAACCGGCTACCGCGTCGCCGCGCCGTACGCCGAGCACGTCTCCGTCCAGGACTACAGCCCGCGTCCGCGCATTGAGGGCGTGCGCATCGTCGATCTCACCCTCTTTCTCGACGACGGCGGCTCGTTCAACGAGCTCGTGCGCCTGCGCGCCGACGCCACGGTCGAGGCGCTGCCGGAGTTCCGCGTCGCACAGTCCAGCTACTCCGAGCTGCAGCCCGGCGCGATCAAGGCCTGGCACCTGCACCGCGCCCAGGACGACCTCTGGTTCGTGCCATCCTCGCAGCGCCTGCTGATCGGCCTGCTGGACGTGCGCGAGGGCTCGAAATCGTGCGGTGTGAACATGCGCTTCGTGATGGGCGGCGGGCGGGCGCAGCTGCTCTACATCCCCGCCGGTGTGGCGCACGGGGCGGCGAACCCGGGTCCTGCGGCGGCGGCGATCCTCTACTTCACCAGCGCCCAGTTCGATCCGCGGCAGCCCGACGAGCAGCGCCTGCCCTGGGACACGCTCGGCGCCGAGTTCTGGCAGCCGCAGCCGGGCTGAGACGGATCAGCCCGGCCGATCGGCGACGATCGTGTGCATGCTCTGCTGCACCGGCGGCTGCCGCGGGCCGTCGCGCAGCCAGGGGTACGTCTGCTCGCTCACCGAACGGATGTAGAAGCCGAGCATGCCCAGCACCTCGCGGTAGAGCGGCAGCGACAGAGACCACCAGGTTGTCTGCTGCCAGGGCTGATCGGAGCGGCCGACGAAGGCCGCCAGCGGCTCCGCGTCGGGGCGCACGTAGTTGGTGATCACCAGCATGCGCGAGCTGCGCCGCGCCAGCACCGCGAGCGCCCGCACCGGGTCCGAGAGATGCTCCAGCAGGGCGCCGACGATCACCACGTCGAACATGCCCAGCCCCGTCGGCACAGAGTAGACGTCGCCGTAGTAGACGCGCGCCCGCGAGCGGAAGCGGCGGTGCGCCAGCCAGTAACCGCGCTGCAGCTGCCGGTACCAGCGCTGCCGCTCCCGCGCGAAGCCGGCGGGGTCGGTCCAGGCGGGGTTCCCGGCGAAGGGCAGATAGGCCCAGCGCCGCGCGTGGTCCATGTCCAGGCTGACGACCTCGGCGCCACGCGCCTCCGCCTCGAAGGTCAGGAAACCCGACGCCGTGCCCACGTCGAGCACGCGCTTGCCGCGCAGCGCCAGGTGGCCGGTGTAGTCGTCGAAGCGGCCGCGCAGGTCCCACTCGCCCCATACCGTACCGAGGCCGGGCAGATCCATGGTGTGGTACCAGTAGCAGCCGGCGGGGCCGTCCACCCGCTGCGGCCGCGCGTACAGCAGCTCCCGCTGCGCCCGGCGCAGCTGCCGCCCCGCCAGCCGCTTGCCGAGACGCCGCAGCGTGCCGGCGCCGCGCAACTCGGACAGCGGCGGCAACTGGCGGCCGCGAAACTCTAGCTTCATTGCGAAGCTCCACCTGTCAGATCGAGACGTGGCCGCGGCATCGGTCCGCCAGCGGGATAGTACACGACCGGCGAAGGATGAGCACTCGGCGGCCGGCGTCGCTCGCTGGCGGAAGCTTCTCTGTTCCGGCGCGCTTCAATACACTGCACACTGCAGTCGCACAGGCTCCCGCCGCTGGGTAGGAGCCGCAAGGCACGAGGTGAGCGCGTGATCCCTCGCGTGGCGGTTCTGGGAGGCGACGTCTACTTCGTCGTCTCCGGCGACGGTGTGCGCGACTACTCGCTTCGCCTCACGCAGGCACTCCACGAAAATGGGTTGGCATGGGCAGACCTCTTCTGGTGGTCTCCCGCCGGCACGTGGACGAAGACCCCCGGCGACCGCGACGAGCTTCAGCCGTCCGTATCGCGCGAGGTTTGGCGTGAACTGGCGGGCTACGACGCCCTGATCGTGCAGTACGACGTCTTCCGCTACGGCCGCAGCGGCTTCGTACCCTGGCTGCCGGCGCGGCTGCTGCGGCTGAAGCGCACCGCGCCGCGGATCAGGATCGGCGTGATGTTCCACGAGCTGCATCTGCCCTTTCACACCTGGCGCTGGCAGGTGAAGAAGGCGTGGCAGCGCGTGCAGCACGTCGGCTTCCGCCTGCCGGCCGACGTGCTCTTCGCCTCGGTCGAGCCCTGGGTGGCCGAACTGGCGCGACGCTGGCCGCGGCGACCGGCCGTGCATCTGCCGGTCGGATCGAACCTGCCGGATCGCCGGCAGGCGCGCGAGACCGAGCGGCTGCGGCTGGGCGCGGGCCCCGAGACGATCGTGATGACGGCCTTCGGCACCGACGACAGCCCGTGGCGGCTGTACGGCTACACCGCACACGCCGTGAACGGCGTGGCCCGCGCCGGGCGGCCGGTGCTGTTTCTCAACCTCGGCGGCAACACGCCCGAGCTGCGCGGGCTGGACGCCGGCATCCGCGTGCTGCGGCCCGGCTTCCTGCCGGCGGACGCGCTCGCCGGGATGATCGCCGCCACGGACATCTTCCTCGCGCCCTTCGCCGACGGCGTCTCCACCCGCCGCACGACCGTCATGGCCGCCCTGCAGCAGGGCGTAACCGTCCTGGGCACCTCGGGTGGTGCCACCGACCGCGCCTTACGCACGGCGTCGGACGCTGTTCGTCTGACCTACGTCACCGACGCGGATGCATTCGCGGCGGCGGCGCTGAACCTGGCTCGTGAACCTGGCCGCCGCCTGCAGATGGGGGCGGCGGCACGCGCGCTGTACGCGCAGTGCTTCGATTGGCCGGTGACCGCGAGGCGTGCACTCGCCGCCCTGAGCGTGAGAGCCACGCCCTCCTGCACGGCCGCGCCGCTGCGTGCACGCTAAGCCGCGATGGCGCTAGAGTGCGAAAGCACGGCTGCATCAGGTGGAAGGAGCGCGACCAGCGCCAAAGTGGGGTCCGGGCACACGAGGTGAGCAGAATTTCGCGTTGAGGCGCCGATGAGTCACGACGTGGCCGAGATCAGCCCCCACGCCGCGGGACCAACCACCCATCCAGGCATGGCTGATGCGCACGCCGCCGCGCGGAGACCTTCCTGGCGCCAGGTCGCGCGGTGGCCGCTCGCGACGTATCGCCAGCCGGCCGCGGGCAGACTACACCTGACCGTTGGCGAGGCGCTGGTTGCGGCCTTGCTCTGGCCGCAGGCGCTGATCGTGATCTGCGGTTACACATTGGATGTTTTGCGGATTCCGCTCAGCGAGCACACGTTTGTTCCCGTCGTTCTGATCGTCGTCGCGCTGAGCGGGGCCGCGGCCCTGCGGCTCCGCCTGATAGCGGTGCGCCTGGACATCGTCGAGCTTGCCGGCCTGGCGTTCATCGCCCTGGCGCTGGCCGGATATCTCGCCTGGTTCAGCGGACGGGCGCTGTTGCCCGCGTCATTCTCGCCGGACGCAGTCCACCACCTTCTCCTGGTTAACGCAATCCGCAGCGCGGAGCATCTGCCGCGCTGGCCAGCTTTGTGGGCACAACTGGGAGAGATGTCGACATATCCGGCGGGCAGCCACCTGCTGGTCGTGTTCTACGCGGACCTGCTTTCCCTTCCCGGGTATCGAGCCATCGGTCCGGTCACACTCGGCATCGTCGTCAGTCAGGCCGCGCTGACGTTTCTGCTCGCCTACCGCCTGTTGCCCGCGGGAGAAGGTCGACTGAGTCGCATGGTGCTGTCGTGTCTGGCGGTGGGGCTGCTGCTTCTGCCGATCGGGAAGATCCATAGCGTTAACCCGGCGAACTTCTTCACCGATGCGGTACTCAGATATGACTTTTTCTATTCATCCGTCGCGTCCATCATGTTTCTCTTATATACAGTATGGTTTCTGGTACTCTTCCGCCAGCATATGCAGACCTGGCTGTTGGCTCCGATGACGCTGAGCATCGCGGCGTGTGTGCTGTCATGGCCAATTCTCGGCTTGATTCCGGCGAGTATCTTCGCATTAAGTGTGTTCTCTGATGGCCGAATCTCGTGGCGAGTAAGAGTCAGCCTTATTGGCTCCGTCGGTCTGGTCTTGATTCTTATTGCCGCGGCCTACATCATTCGGTACGGAGTAAAGGACCAGGGGGTGTTGACCTCTGAGGGGGGAATACAGACGATCGCCTTGAATAGCCGATCGCTGATATTTTTCGTGCTTGCCCTCATCGGAGCCGCGGAGTCCATGCGCAGACGCAGTTACGCCGTGGTGTTTTTCTTTCTCGCGGTGGTCCTGGTCTTGTACGCGGTGATGAAGGAACTCGCTCATCATGGAACCATCGCCACGTACATCGCCGAAAAGGTCCCTTTCGTCCTCGTGTTCCCGCTCGCACTCTTCGCAGCCGTGGGAATCCAGACGCTGGCGCGTGCAGCGGCACGCTTGATCGATTCGCGCAGGCCAATCATGCCGGCGGTGCTCACCGCGGGGTTGGGTCTGCTCTGCGTCTCCCCCGGCATTCATGCGATCGACCGCCACCGCGAGCGTCCGTTCACAACGGCGCTGTATGACACCGGGCACTGGTCGCGCCTGCATCTTCCGCCGGATTCCGTGGGATTCCTGACCGCTTACGGCAGCACGGCCTACTGGCTTCAGACCGATGTGCTCGGCAATCCGCGCGTCGTGCCACGTTCCGTCGCGGTTGTCGGTGAAATCAGTCTCGACAGCAGCCAGCGCTGGCCGCGCGAGCTGGCGCAGCCATACATCATCATTGAGAACTTGGCGCTGCTGCCGCCGCAACTCCGATCCGACTTCGCGGTGCTCTACCAATCCGGCGCTTCTGCCGTGCTGGGGCGGAAACCGGCGGGCAATTGAGTGGGCGCCGCCTCGGCGCCGTTTCCCCTGCCTGCCGCCACTGCGCTGCGCTGGGAAGCAGATGGCTCATCCTCGCACGCCAATCGTGCAGGTCCGCACGGGCGCCTACTTCCACGCATGGAAGGCCGCCGCGCGCGAGACCACCTGCTCCGGGGTGGCTTCGACCAGGTCGGGCGGCGAGACCATCTCCACGCGCTGGAAACCTACCGCGCGCAGCATGCCCTCCATCGCCGCCGGATTCGGCGCGAACCAGTTGGTCGGATCCTGCTCCAACTCCATCCCCGGATAGAAGGCGAGCGCCGGCCGCGGCACGTCGATCATGTCCACCTGCGTCGAGACGATCAGCAACTCGCCCGTCACGCTGGCGACCCGGTCTAGCGCCAGCATCGGATAGCGCATGTGATACAGCACGCCGAGCAGGAGCACGACGTCGAAGACGCCGATCCGCTCCGGCGCCAGTTCCATCACATCGATCTCTTGATCCTCTACCCGTGAGTGCAGGATTTTTCGGGCGAGGTTGAAGCCATCCTGCGAACCCCAGCCCGGACCACTCCAGCAGTAGGAATCGGTGGCCAGCACGCGTCGTGCGCCGCGCCGCTCTGCCTCGAACGAATAAAAGCCGTCCCAGGCGCCGATATCCAGCACGCTCTTGCCGGTGAGGTCATCCGGCATACGAATGCGACCGAAGGTTGCAACCGAGTCGTCCACTCCCGGCGTCACAACACCGTCGCCGAGCTCGATGCGGTGATACCAGCGGATCCGCTGCACAGCCTGAATCTGCTCGTCGCTCAGCATTGTCCTGCGCCGAACCGGGTCGCCCAGGCGGGGTCCGGTGGGGAACCGCGATTCGGTGCCCGCACCGTGCTCGCCGGCACCTACGCTAGCATGCGGCCAGCGCCTGCCGATAGACGTCGACCGTGCCCGCGGCGTGGCGGCTCCAGGAGAACTGCTGCGCCCGCACCAGGCCCGCGGCGCTTAGCCGGCAGCGCAGCTCGGCATCGCGGAAGAGCGTCAGCATCGCCTGCGCCAGCGCCGGACCATCTGTCGGATCGACCATCAGCCCCGCGTTGCCCACCACTTCCGGCAGCGAGCTGCTGTCGGAGGTCAGCACCGGCACGCCGCACTGCATCGCCTCCAGCGGCGGCAGGCCGAAGCCCTCGTACAGCGAGGGGTAGACGAAGAACGACGCGCCCGAGTACACCGCCGCCAGGTCGGCGTCGGGTATCCGCCCGGTGAAGCGCACGCGATCGCGATAGGCCGGCTTCGCGGCGATCCCACGGTAGATGTGCTCGACGTCCCAGCCCTTCGCGCCAACCAGCACCAGATGCGTGTCCGGCAGCCGCTCCTGCTCGATGAGTGCGACGAACGTCTCGATCAGGTGCTGCACGTTCTTACGCGGCTCGATCGTGAACAGCCCCAGCGCGTACTGGCCCTGCGGCAGCGCGTACCTCGCTCGCACCGCCGCGAGCCTGGCGGGATCGGTTTCCCGGTGAAAGATACGCCGATCCGCGCCCAGCGGCACCGCGACGACCTGACGCGGATCCTTGCCCGTGAACGCGCAAAAGTCGCGGCGCGTCGATTCCGAGATACAGAGCACCCAGTCGGACTCGCGGCAGGCGCTCTTCATGATCGCGGCGAAGTAGTCCGTGTCAAAGCTGCGTGGAAAGAACTGGGGAAAGCGCACGGGAATCAGGTCATACACGGAAAGCACGCGCACCTTCGCCCGCACGCGCTCGTCCCGCGGCAGCGCGAAATAGAGCGAATGATAGACATCGACCGGCTCGCGCACGGCCCCGCGCACGGCCTCGTGCTGGATCAGCCGAAACAGACGGCGCAGCCCCCGCCGGTAGCGCGGCTCGCGGGCACGGGACTGGTCGCGGTAGGGGAACTGCCGCGTCAGCAGGCGGCACACACGCTCAGGGGCAAAGCGGCGCGACCACGCCCTGATCACCTGCTCCTGCGAAAACGGCGTGCAGCGGTCGATGTAGTTCTCGAAGCCGAGCTGCGCGATGTACTCCTCAAAGGCGACGAAGCGCGGCTCAACTTCCGGCTGCTCCGCCAGATGGTCGAGAAAGGTCATGATCACGCGAGGAATGCCGGTATGGAATCTCGGATCCGCGTAGTTGTAGCCCAGATACGAAACTTCGTAGAGCGTGTTCACCGAGCCCTCGCGCCGGTACCGCCAAGCGTGCAGCCCCCAGTGCAGCGGTCGTTCCGGAGGCAGCCTACACCGTCTGCGCCGCCGCCACCCGCGCCGCGGCGCTCGTCGCCGGCGTCCAGTCCGTGTTCCACGTCAGCAGCGGGCGCACCACGCCCGGCATACGGCCGCCGTAATCGCCGCGCGCCGTGGTGCCGTCCAGGCTCTCGACGATGCGGAAGGCCACGGCGTTGTCCTCGTTGCAATGCACGATCGGCTCGCCGGGGCTCATCGTGACCACACAGGCGCTCAGCGCGTAGCCGCAGTCGCTGAGGAAGTTTCCGGGGATCCAGACCGTGCTGGTGTAGCGTCCCGGCGCCCGCGGACCGCGCCGCCAGGGCTCGCCCTGGTCGTAGGCGACGAAGACCAGCGTGCCGCTGTCGTTGTAGAGCTGGATGCCGGGCGCCAGCACCGTCCCGGCGCAGAGCACGTCGTACGCCAGCTCCACGCCGACGGCGTCGCGCACGTCGATGCTCATGCCGGCATCGCCGTCCACCGTGCGCAGGCGCACCGCGCGCAGGCGCACCACGTCGTCGCCCGGCGCGTCGGCCAGGTCCGGCCACTCGCGCGAGGCTGTAGCCACCTGGCCGGAGCGCAGGTAGTAATCCACGGCCTCGCCGGCGGGGCCGTCGAAGATGTGCCGTCCCCGCTGCAGCACGACCGCCCGCCGGCACAGGCTGGCCACCGCACCCATGTTGTGCGAGACGAAGACGACGGTGCGGCCGCTCTCGGCCACGTCGTGCATCGTGCCCAGGCACTTCTTCTGGAAGTCGGCGTCGCCAACCGCCAGCACCTCGTCCACCAGCAGGATCTCCGGCTGCAGGTGCGCGGCCACGGCGAAGGCCAGCCGCACGTACATGCCGCTGCTGTAGCGCTTTACCGGCACGTCGAGGAACGGCCCGATGCCCGCAAACTCCACGATCGCGTCGAACTTGCGGTCGATCTCCCGGCGCTTCATGCCCAGGATCACGCCGTTCATGTAGACGTTCTCGCGCCCGGTCAGCTCGGAATGGAAGCCGGCGCCGGCCTCCAGCAGGCTGCCCACCCGCCCGTAGAGGCGCACCCGGCCCGCGGTCGGCCGCGTGATGCGGCTCAGCACCTTGAGCAACGTGCTCTTGCCGGCGCCGTTGCGGCCGATCAGCCCGACCACCTCGCCCGCATGTATGTCGAGCGAGACGTCTTTCAAAGCCCAGAACGTATCGGTTGCCGTGCGCTGGAAGGGGTGTCGCGCCTTCTGCACGATCGCCTCGCGCAGGGTGGTCGCCGCCTGGCCGTTCGGGGCGATCTGAAACGCCTTGGAGATGCCGCGGATGGAGACGGCGAGATCGCTAGACGACATCCGCGAACCTCCGCTCCAGCTTGCTGAAGATGAACGCCCCGAGTACCAGCGCCACGACCATGAACACCCCCGCGTAGGCGATGTTGCCCCAGAGCAGCGTGCCGCGATCGAACAGCGACCAGCGCATGCCCTCGATCAGCGGCGCCAGCGGATTGATCAGAAAGTACGTGCGCAGCGTCGGCGGAATCGCGCTGGCAGGATAGGCGATGGGCGAGGCGTACATCAAGAAAGTCAGCAACACCGGCAACGCGTACTTGACGTCGCGGTAGGTCACCATCCAGGCCGACATCCACAGGCCAAGGCCGAAGGCCAGCCCGATCAGCATCAGCAACCAGACCGGCAGCAGCAGCAGGCCCAGTCCTGGGTGGATGCCGTTCACGGCGAAGAGCACGGGCAGGAGCAGGGCGGTGATCGCGAAGTCCACAAACGTGGAGAGGATCGTGGACAGCGGCAGCACCAGGCGCGGGAAGTAGACCTTCGACAGCAGCCCCGCATCCACCACCAGCGAGCTGCTCGCCTTCATCAGCGTGTTGTTGAAGGCGTTCCAACCGAGCATCCCGGCGTAGACGAAGACGAAGGCCGGCACGCCGCCGCTGGGCACTTTGGCGATCTGCCCGAAGACGATGGCCAGGATGAACGACGGCACCACCGGCTGGATGAAATCCCAGATCACGCCCAGCGCCGTCTGCCGGTAGCGCAGCTTCACGTCGCGTCCGGCAAGGGTGGCGAGCAGGTCACGGAAGTGCCAGAGTTCGCGCGGGTCGAGGATCTGCCAGGAGGCGCCGGGGCCGATGTCCTGGTATGGCCTGGTTGCCTGTCGCAACGGCCGCTCCGTCTGCAGGGTGGCATGCATCTCCCGGTAGTGTAGCGGGAGCGGCAGGCAGGCACCACCCATCCGCGGCGGCGGGCGAGCCTCGCCCGCCGCCGTGCGACACCCCGGAGCACGGAAGCGATCAGTAGGCGCCCCGCGCGCTGATCACGGCGGGCACGGTGCGCAAGACAAGGCCGCAGTCGAACAGAAAACCGGCGCGGCGCACGTACTCCAGGTCCATCTGCATGCGTGCGGTCTCGCCCACCAGGCAGCGTCCGGACACCTGCCAGATGCAGGTCATCCCCGGCTTGACCGCCAGCCGGCCCCAATCGAGCGGCCCGTACCGTTCGACTTCTTCAGGCGACTGCGGGCGCGGCCCCACGATGCTCATCTCACCGCGCAGCACGTTGATGAACTGCGGCAGTTCGTCGATGCTCGCCTTGCGCAGCCAGCGCCCCACCCGTGTGACGCGGGGATCGTCCGGCGTCTTGAACACGGGGCCGTCCATTTGATTCTGGCAGAGCAGCTCGTGCCGCTGCTCGTGGGCGCCCTCGATCATCGTGCGAAACTTGTAGCAGGTGAAGGGCTCACCGTCTTTGCCGATCCGTATCTGCCCGTAGACCACCGGCCCGCGCGAGCTGAGCCGGATTAAGACGGCCGCGAGCAACCAGAGCGGCAGCGAACCGACCAGCAAAAGCATGCCAAACACCAGGTCAAAGCAGCGTTTTGAGAATGCATAGCCAGGGCGGCCGTGGATCCGCCGCACCACCGCTTGCCGTGGGGCTGCACCGGAGCCGGCTTCATGCTCCAGCACGCTGTCGAACGCGGCGGCGTCGTAGGCGCTCACCTTCACCTGCACATCCTGCATCGTCACCCCATCCGGCTGCCGGCGTTCGCGGAATCCAACGATGAAATGCTCGTGCCCGGCAATTCATCTCTCCGCCGCCCGGCAGATGTTCCGCCGGCTGGCCACGCCGCACCGGCGATCGAAGGCGACGGCAGAGTCGCCGACGCCAGGGAGGCACAGTACTCCTTGCGCGGATGAGCGCCACGCCATCACGCTACTCGATCGCGCCCTGGCACTTCAATGCGCCCATACCGCCTGCTAAGCATAATCTCAGCTATCACCAGCGAGACAGTGCCCCCGATCGCCCGCCTTCCGCCCTCTGCACGCCGCGCCGGCACGCCGCGTTGCACCACACATTCCCCTTCCCCGTTCCCTGCTCCCTCATCCGTTCACTCGCCGCGAACTTCAACGCCGGCCAGCTGCTCCAGCGCCTTCACCAGCGCCTGGTTGCCCTCGTCGGCGAGGCCGGCTGCCTCCAGCGCCGTGTAGAGCTGGTGCACCAGCGCCGTGCCCGGCAGCGGCGCTCGGGCGCTGCGGCCGGCCTCCAGCGCCAGCTTCAGATCCTTCTGCTGCAGGCCGATCTTGAAGCCGGGCGCGAAGTCGCGCTTGAGCACGCGCGGCGCCAGGTTGGAGAGCGCCCACGAGCCCGCGGCGCCGGCCGAAACCGCCTCCAGCATGCGGTCCACGCTGATGCCGGCCTTCGCCGCCAGCACCAGCGCCTCGCTCATCGCCAGGTTGTGCAGGCCGACGACCACCTGGTTGCAGAGCTTCACCGTCTGCCCCGCGCCCGCCGGCCCGCAGTGCACAATGCGCTTGCCCATCGCTTCGAGCACGGGCCGCACCTTCTCCAACGCCCAGCCCTCGCCGCCGACCATGATCGAGAGCGTGCCCTCGATCGCGCCGCGCTCGCCGCCGCTCACCGGCGCGTCGAGCAGCGTCACATCGCGTTCCTGCAAGCGGGCGGCGATGGCGCGCGTCACGTCCGGCGAGATCGTGCTGCAGTCGATCACGATCGTGCCCGGCTTCGCCCCCTGGAGCACGCCCTGCTCGCCGAGAATCACGGCCTCGACATCGGGCGAGTCGGTCACGTTGGTGATCACGACGTCGGCGTGCTCGGCCACCTCGCGCGGCGCGCCGGCGCGCCGCGCCCCGGCAGCGATCACCTCGTCGAAGCGCGCGTTGGCGCTGCGGTTCCAGGCCGTCACGGCAAAGCCGGCCTTGAGCACGTTCAGCGCCATCGGCCGGCCCATGATCCCCAGCCCCACGCAGCCGATGCGCAGCGCTCCGTTCTCGCTCATAACGTCTCCTTCTCCTCGTCTCCAGGGTTGGGCCGTGACCGCGCCGCGTCCCGTTCTGCGCCGCGCTCAGCCGCCGGGAATGCTCTCCAGCTCGCCGGCGCCCGCGCCCGCGTCCTGCTGCCGCGCGATGAACGAGGTGATCGTTTCCATCAGCTCGACGTGGTGCTCGCGATGCAACGCGTGGCCCGCGCCGTGGAAAATGCGCAGCTCGGAGCCGCGGATCAGCCGGTGCAGCTCATACGCATGCGCAACGGGCACCACGTCGTCCTCGTCGCCGTGCAAAATCAGCGTGGGGCAGCGCACGCGGTGGAGGCGATCGGCGACGATCATGCCGCCGGCATCGAGCACGCGGCCGTAGCCGCTCACCATGCGCTCGAGCAGACCCGGCCAGTTGAGCGGCCCCTGCGCCCGGGCGTAGCGTTCGCGCGTCGATTCCGGCCACGCCTGCCAGTTGCTGACGTTGCGCCACAGCCCCCGCTCGTGCGGCAGAATGCGGCCTTCCGCGCCCCAGACGCAGAGGGTACGCACCAGTTCCGGCCGGTCGGCGGCCACGATCAGCGCCACGACCGAGCCGTCGCTCCAGCCGCAGAGGTGCGCGGGAACCGCGTCGAGCGCTTCGAGCAGCGCGGCGGCGTCGCGGCCGTCCTGGCCGTAGAAGTCGCCCTCGAACAGCCGCGGCGGGGAGGAGGCGCCGTAGCCGCGCATGTCGGGGGCGATCACGCGGTAGCGCTGGCTCAGCCTGGCGATCTCACGGCGGAAGTGCAGCAGCGCCGTGCCGCCGCCGCCGTGCAGCAACAGCAGCGGCTCGCCCGAGCCGGACGCTTCGTAGTGAAACGTGGCGCCGTTGACCTCGACCTCGGGCATGGGCACGTTCCCCGTCCGCGCCGGCGCGGCCGCGCGGCTTCAGCCGTTGGAGAGCTCCTTCGCATGACCGTTGGCCCGCGGGCAGATGTGCACCGGCTCGTCCATCACCGCGCCGCAGAGTGGACACTTGGGCCGGCCCGCGTTGACCACGGCGTCGATCTCGCGGCTGAGCGCCCGCGCCTGCGCCAACGAGAGGCGGCCGCTCCAGGCTGCCGTCTCCGGCTCTTCGGCCTCGGCGTTGTAGGCGAAGACCACGAACTCGCTGCGGCCCTCGTCGAAGCCAAGGCCGAGCTGGCCGCAGCGGAAGTCCACATCGGCGCGGGCGGGCACGTCGCCGCCGCCCAGCAGCGGCGCCGGCCGTTCGCGCAGCGCCGGCCGGCCGAGGCGTACGATCTGCTGCTGCAAGGCGGTGCCCAGGGCGCTGAGCTGTTCTTTCTCCATCCAGAGCGAGGCGTAGCGGCCGCTGCCGCGGGCGACGAGGCGGAAGGTGCGTTGGCCCGGCTGGCCGACTGCCTCCGCGCCCACCCCCTCCACCAGCCCGAAGTCGTTGCTGCTCTCCGCCATCCGCCCCCTCGCGCGCCGGCCGGCGGCGCAGGGCCATTATCGTTTGGCCCCCGGTGAGGGGCAATCGACCGTGCGGCCGGGGTACCGCGGCGTCACAGGCGAACCGCCACGCGGCGCCCTCGCGTGGTCACGGCTCGCGCTCGTAAAGCGGGCGCACGCCGGCCATGCCGAGCTGCCAGGCGCCGGCTTCGTGCAGCACCGCGTTCGCCGCGTCGCGCTGGGCCGCGCTGTAGCCGTTCTCGGCCGTGCCGTAGACGGCGAGCAGATACTCCGCCACCGCCTGCATGAACGCTTCGCCGTCCACGGCGATCGGCGTGCCGTCCTCGGCCTCGCCCTCCCACTCGAAGCGCGCCGCGTTCCAGCGCACGGCCTGCCTCCCGCTGCTGCTTCGGCTATGCTAACGCCGGCGCCCCAACTCCCGCCGGAGCCGGCGCGTGCTCACTCATGCCTCCCATCTCGCGAAAACCGCCGGCCGGGCGCCGCGCTGGCCCGCGCTTACCCTGCTGGGCACGCTGGCGGTGCTGGTGCTGACCTCGGCCGGCAGCTCCGGCGCGGTGAACAGCGTCACCTACCATGCCGGCTGGAACCTGGTCGGCGGACCAGACGGCACGCGCTATGCCGGAGCCGACGGCCCGATCTTCACCCTGCAGCCAGGCGACACGGCCTACGAATCGCTTCCGGCGGGCACGCCGGCCGTGGCAGGCGCGGGCTACTGGGTCTACTTCGGCGTCTCGCGCAGCGTGCCGTTGCCCGACGGCCAGCCGTTTGTCACCGTGCAACTGCCGCCGGGTCAATGGGTGCTGGTCGGCAACCCGAGCGGCCTGCGCACCGCCCCGGTGAGCGGCGCCGACGCGCTCTTCACCTTCGACCCCGGTCGCGGCTACCACGCGGTCAGCTCGCTGCTGCCCGGCCAGGGGGCGCTGGCCTTCAGCCAGGACGGCGCCCTGCTGACGATCGGCATCGCCGATGCTAGCGCCGGCGAGCAGGAGCCGGAGACCGCGGACATCCCGGTCGGTCCGGTCGGCTCGCTGGATGATGCGGGCTGCCGCACGGGCGATGTGCTCGCCGGCGTCTGGAAGCCGTCGCGCCTGCAACTCATGGACGCCTGCCGCAGCGTGAGCGGCACGGTGGCCAGCGTGCGCGTGGAAGCCGACGGCGACTACCACGTCAACATTCGGCCCGACGCCGGCTACCAGGAATCCCTGAACCAGCGCAACGTGACCGTGCAGCACGGCGGCCTGGTGGTCGAGGTGATCCCCGCCGACCAGGCGCTGGTGGCGCCGCCGCGCACGGGCGAGCATGTGCAGGTCACCGGCGCCTTCGTGCTCGACCGCGATCACGGCTGGCTGGAGATCCATCCGGCCTGGATCATCACGGTAGGTGACAGGTGACAGGTGACAGGGAACAGGAAATAGAGGGCGTAGGGCGGACGGCCGGTCAGAGCTGGTCGGCGATCTGCGCCTGGGCTTCGGCCGAGGTGCGCACCGGGATCACTTCGAACTGGCCGACCTCGCCCCACGCGTTCGTCCACTCGTCGAAGAGTGCCGGGTCGTCGGTGCGCATGAGCTGGAAACAGCGCCAGTAGTCGAGGTCCACCCAGCTCTCGATATATTCGAGGCCGGCAGGCAAGCGGCGGCCGTGATCACGCAGGTTGCGGTAGATTCCCGCCGCCGCGCCCTCGGCAAAGTGCTCGATCACCATGTACAGCATCGCCCACCGAGGTTACAGGTTACAGATGGCAGGTAACAGGCGACAGGGGAGGGCGCAGGGTGTAGGGACGGCGGGGTCCTGTCCCTGTTCCCTGTTCTCTATTCCCCAGATTCCCTAGCCTCGCGGCATGCCCAGGCCGCGCGTGGCGATGATGCCGCGCTGGATTTCGCTGGTGCCGCCGCCGATCGTGGTGGCCGAGGCGGCCAGGTAGTGGCGCGGAATGCGGCCGTGCAGCGGCGCAGCCGTTGAGGTCGAGCCGGCCAGGTTGCCCTGCAGGCCGAGGATGCGCATACCCGTGGCGGCGATGCGCTGGTCCAGCTCGCCGTTGTAGAGCTTGGCGATCGAGGCCTCTTTGTTGGGAATCAGGCCGCGGCGCTGCAGCGAGATCACCTGGTAGGAGAGCAGACGGCCGATCTCCGCTTCCACCGCGCGCTCGGCCAGCTCGGCGCGCTGCACCGGCGTCAGCATGCGCCGGCTCTCGCGCACCCAGTCGGCGAGATCGCGCACGATCAGCGCCATCGAGGTCGAGGCGGCGATGCTGCTGCGCTCAAAGTCGAGCGTCGTGGCGCCGATGTACCAGCCGCGGTTCTCCTCGCCCAGCAGGTTCTCCTTCGGCACGCGCACGTTGTCGAAGAAGACCTGGTTGAAGCTGTGGTCGTCGAGCATGTTGACCAGCGGCTGCAGGGTGATGCCCGGCGTCTTCATCTCCAGCAAGAAGTAGGAGATGCCCTTGTGCTTGGGCGCGTCCGGGTCCGTGCGGGCGAGCAAGATCATCCACTGCGAGTGATGGGCGCCGCTGGTCCAGATCTTCTGGCCGTTCACCACGTAGTCGTCACCGTCGCGTACGGCCCGCGTCTGCAGGCTGGCGAGATCGGAGCCGGAGCCGGGCTCAGAGAAGCCCTGGCACCAGGTCTCGTCGCCGCTGACGATGCGGGGAAGAAAGCGCTGCTTCTGCTCCTCCGTGCCGTAGAGCATAATCGTCGGGCCGGCCCAGCCCACGCCGATGCCGCCGACGCCGGGGGCGCGGTGCAACGCCATCTCCTCGTTGAAGATGAACTGCTGGCCGATGTCCAGCCCGGCGCCGCCGTACGCGCGCGGCCAGTGCGGCGCCAGCCAGTGCCGCGCGGCGAGCTTGTGCCGCCACTCGCGCATCGGCGCGCTCTCCAGTCCGCGGCCGCGGCGGGTGTTGAAAGAACCCCACTCCGGCTCGACGTGGCGCAGCGCCGCCGGCAGCTCCGCCTCGATGAAGCCGCGCACCTCGGCGCGGAAGGCCGCATCCGGCGCTGAATCGCGAAACTCCACGGCGGCGCCTCCTCGCGGGCGAAACAACGCCCGGCAACCCCGATCATGGCGGCATCGCGCGGCCCTTCGCAAGCGGGGCGTGTCGGCGGAGCCGGACACGCCGGCCAATCCAGGCGCCGGCCGCACGCTCTCGGAAGCAGAAACGCGCTATCCTGCCTGCATCATTTGCGCCACCAATTGAAAACCCGCACGGCGCCTACGCCGGAGGAGAAGTCCTATGCTCACCGACGTCGAGACGTTTCTGCGCTACTTCCGGGCCGTGAACCGCCGCGCCATGCGCGATGTCGGCACCTTGCCGGCCGCGGCCGCGAGCTGGCGGCCGCCCGCCGGTGAAGGCGAAAACGCCTGGGACATCCGCCAGCTCGTGGCGCACATGTGCGGCTCGCGCCTCTACTTCGCCCACGCCTATCTGAACGAGGGCTGGACCGCCGTGCGCTGGCCCGAGGACCTGCACGGCCAGGCGAGCTGGGTGCCCGCGCTGGAGCACTCCTGCGAGCAGTTCTGCGAGCGGCTTTCCGGCACGCCGAACGAGTGGCTGGAGCGGCGCATCGAGCTGATCGACACGCCCAGCGCCACGATCGCCGGCTGGCGGGCGCTGCTGATGATGGTCGAGCACGACATCCATCACCGCTCGCAGATCGACACCTACGCGGGCCTCAACGGCTGGCCGGTGGCGCAGATCTTCGACCGCACCTACGAAGCCGTGGCCGCGCAGCGCGACGATCAACTGCGCAAGCACGGCCGCGCCTGAGCGGAGCCCCGCCGTGGGTTGCGGCTGCCGCCGCGCGGTCAGTGGCTGAAGCAGGCGAAGGGGTCGCCGTACACCGGGCTCGGCGCGCCCATCGGCACGTTCATGCCGTAGGCGCCGTTGGTGCAGAGGATCCCCTCCGGCAGGCCGTTCTGCTGGCCGCGCGGGGGAGGCTGCGGCACCACGCCGCCCGTGTTGGGATTACGCGGCGCGCGGCTCAGGATCGAGTCTCTTCCATGGGGTTCACCTCCCCTGTCTATCAGTGTGTATCAGTGCCGCATGGCGCCCCTCCCTTGAAGCGAGACCGGCGCCGGCGCCCTTTGCAACCGTAGTTTCCCAGAGCCGCCCGGTCGACGCGAACGCCGGCAACGTTGCCGGTTGCCTCAGGCTGCCGGGCACGGTACACGTTACTGGGGCAGGCCTTGCTTCCCGCACCGAGATCGACCGCGCGCCGCCCACGGGGCGTTCCCGCGTGGGTGGAGTCCAGCGATGCCCTCCGGCGAACTCGCCGGCGAGCTGGCCGCTATCGCCAGCGCCGCGCTGTGGGCCTTCTCCAGCCTGGCAATGGCGGGCGTCTCGCGGCGGATGCCGGCGATCGCGGTCAGCGCCCTGCGCCTCGTCTTCGGCGTGATCTTCTACGTCGTGCTGCTGCTGGCCACGGGCCAGACCGGCGATCTGCTGCGGCTCAGCCCCGCAACCGCGCTGGCCCTGGGCGCAAGCGCGATCCTGTCGCTGGGCTTCGGCGATACGCTCTACATCTACGGCATGCAGGCGATCGGCGTCAGCCGCGCCTCACCGATCAGCGTGACGTCGTATCCCGTGCTCACGCTGGCGCTCGCCTGGGCGCTGCTGAGCGAGACGGTTTCGCTGCGCACGGCGATGGGCACGGCGCTGGTGCTGGGCGGCATCGTGTTGATCGTGGCGCGCCCCGGCGGAGCCGCGGCCGTGCCCGAGGTAGCCGAGGTTGAGCCGCTGTGCACGCACACGGTATCGGGCGCCGCGGCGCCCGTGCAGCTCGCGCAGCGCCGGCAACAGGGTGTCTCGGCCGCGGGGCTGGCGCTCGTGCTGATCGCCGCGGTCGCCTGGGCGCTCTCCACCGTCTGGCTGCAGACGCTCACCGCCGACGCGAGCCTGCTGGTGGTCAACAGCGTGCGTGTGCCCGTAGCGCTGCTGCTGATCGGCGGCGTGGCCTGGAACCGCGGCCTGCTGCGGCCGCGCAGCTACCGCCGGCAAGACCTCGCCCTGCTCGGCGCGGCGGGGCTGGTGGGCAGCGGCCTCGGCTCCCTGCTCTACGTCTACGCGCTCAAAGAGGCGGGGGCGGGGCGCAGCGCCCTGCTCAACTCGCTCTCGCCGCTGTTCGCGCTGCCGCTGGCCGCGATCTACCTGCGCGAGTCGCTGACGCGGCTGACGATGGCTGGCACGGCGCTGGCGCTGGGCGGGCTGTGGCTGGTGATCGGCTGAGCCTCAGTCCGCACGGACCCGCAACGCCGGCACGGCCGAAACACGCTCCCAGACCCCGGCGGCCAGGCTCTCCAGCGATGCCGTACCGTCGAGCACCAGCCAGCGCTCCGGCTCGGCCGCGGCCAAACGCAGATACGCCTCGCGCACGCGCGTGTGAAAGGCCAGCGTCTCGCCGCCGATCGCGTCGCGGCCCTGCTCAGCGCGCTTGCGTTGCAGTCCGATCTCCGGCGGCACATCGATCAGCACGGTCAGCGCCGGCCGCAGCCCACGCGTCGCCACCGCGTTCACCAGCTTCAAGCGCTCGACATCGAGGCCGCGCCCGCCGCCCTGGTAGGCCAGCGTCGAGTCGTCGAAGCGGTCGCTGATCACGGCGGCGCCGCGTGCGAGCGCGGGCAGGATCAGCTCGGCCACGAGTTGGGCGCGCGAGGCCTCCATCAGGAACAGCTCGGCCAGCGGGTCGAGCCGCTGCCAGTCGCCGCCGGTCAGCTCACGGTGAAAGCGCCGCGCCAGCGCCGGTTTGCGGGCGAGCGCCCGCAACTGCTCGCCGATCGGCGTGCCGCCCGGCTCGCGCGTGAGCACGACCTCGCGGCCATGCTCGCGCAGCCGCTCCGCCAGCAGCCGCGCCTGCGTCGATTTGCCGCTGCCTTCGCCGCCCTCGAAGCTGATGAAGGGGAGGAGGCCGGGCAGTGGGGCTTGTTCGGTCACGGGGCGTTGCACCTCGTGAGCAGGATACGCGGGATATCTCGCCGAGCGCAGCCGCCGGCGCGCGGTCCGGTGAGGTACGGTGATGAGGACCCGGAAGCAGCCATGCCGCCCGCTGAAGGCCCGCGGCGGGTATGATTTCAGCCGACACCCGCGCCAAAACGGAGCGTTCCAGCACCACGGCCGAGGCACAGGGGATGAACGGATGACAACCCAGAACGACTTCAACGAGCGCATCATCGCGGAGTTCCGCGCCAACGCCGGCCGCGTGGGCGAGCCCTTCGCCGGCGCGCCGATGCTGCTGCTGACGACGACGGGCGCGAAGAGCGGCACGCGCCGCACCACGCCGCTCGTCTATCTCCCCAGCGACGGCCGCTACGTGATCATCGCCTCCAAAGGCGGCGCGCCGAACCACCCGGCCTGGTACCACAACCTGGTGGCGCATCCCGAGACCACGATCGAGGTCGGCACGGAGACGATCCCGGTCAAGGCCACCGTGCTCACGGGCGAGGAACGCGACCGCCTGTACGCCGAGCAGGCGCGGCTGCGCCCCGCCTTCGCCGGATACCAGGCCAAGACATCGCGCCGGATTCCGGTCGTCGCGCTGGAGCGTCGCGCCGGCTGACCGCGCCTTCGCACCCGCTCTCGCTCACTCCGCCTGGCCGGCCGCCTCCCGCCGTCGCACCCGGGCCGGCCGCGCCGCCACGGCCGCGGCCTTCTCGGCCCGCGCTTCGAGGCGGGCGATGCGGGCGAGCAGCGCCTCGCGGTCGGCGGCGTTGGCGGCGCCGTAGCGCAGGTGGTGGCGTTCCAATAGCGCCAGCGCCTGCCGCGTGCACTCGATCGCACCACAAAAGTCGCGGGCCGCGCGCTCGTGGAACTTGGCCAGCTCGACGTAGGCGTAGAGCTGCTGGTTGCGCGGGCGCGCGATCACCGCCTGCCAGAGCTCGACCGCCTCCTCCCAGCGGCCGAGCTTGCGCAGGAGCAGGGAGAGCCGCCGCTCGCAGTCGTGCCGCAGGGCCGGACCCAGGCCGATCTCCAGCGCCGCGCGGTAGTTGGCGATCGCCTCGGCCGCCAGGCCGTCGGCTTCGCAGGCGCGGCCCAGTGCCAGGCGGTCCTCGGCGCAGCGGGCGCCGTCGCCGCCGAACAGGTCGCAGAGGTGCGCCTGCAGCGTCACCAGCGAGAGCACGTCCAGCGCGTTGTGATCGAAGACGGGCTGCACCGCGCGGAAGCGGCGCGTGCGCACATAACGGAAGTAGAGCGCAGGGATCTCCCAGCTCGGCACGTCTTCCACCCGCGTCAGGCCGAGCACCTGCTGCTCAAGCTCGCCTAGCCGGCAGGAGCCGAAGCGGTCGCGGTAGATGCGCCGCGCCGGGTGCAGCAGGTCGAGGTGCGGCAGCTCGCGCACGTTGGGGCCATGCGCCTTGCCGCGCAGCAGGCCGTTGATCGTGAAGCGCGTCTCCAGAAGCGGCAGGTCGAAGCTCTTGCCGTTGAAGGTCACGACCGCATCGAAGGCGGGCAGGTAGTCGGCCAGCGCCCGCAGCAGCGCCGGCTCCTGGCCGAAATCGGTCTGGAAGTACTGGCGCAGGCGGAAGCCGCCGTCGCAAAAGTGGCCGATGCCCACGAGAAAGGCGTACGTGCCCGTGCCGCCGGAGAGGCCGGTCGTCTCCGTGTCCAGGTAGAGCACCCGCTCCGCGGCGATGCCGTCCAGCGCCGGGTTGCGGCCGATACGCGCCACCACGGCGCCGCGCACCGCCAGCGTGCGCCGCAGGGGAATCGCGCCGTGCAGGTGGTCCAGCTCGAAGCGCTGCTCGACGATGAAGATGCGGCCGTCCGGCGTATCCTGCCAGAAGCCGGGCATCAGCTCGGCGATGTCCGGGGAGGACGCAGGGCGTGGGGCGTAGGGCGCAGGGTGACGGGTGATCGGCGGCGCGGCGGGGAGGGCGCCGAGGCCGCGCAGCTTCTCCCGCAGGGAGCGGCCGGGCGAGGTGACAGATGACAGGTTACTGCTGACAGGTTCGTCCATGTGCCGAGGAAATAGGAACGAGGAAATAGGAAATAGTGATGGTTAGCCGCTCTTCGTTCCGCTTTCCTTGTTCCTCGTCTCCTTTGTCCCTCTTCCCTGTGCTGAGGAAATAGGAAACAGTGACGGTTAGCCACTCCTATTTTCTATTTCCTTCATCCTCTTTCCTCGTTCCTCGCTCGCGCGGGCGAGCAGCGCCAGCGCCGCCGCCTTCGGGTCGCCGGAGAGCTCGTTCGCCGGGCCGACGCAGGACGGGCAGCCGCTCTGGCAGGGACAGGCGCGGGCCAGGGCGCGGGCCGCGGTGAGCAGGCGTTCGTGCTCGGTGTAGAGCCGGTCCGAAAAGCCGACACCGCCGGGGTGGTTCTCGTAGAGAAAGACGGTCGGCGCGCCGCTGAAGGGCGACTTCACCTGCGCCACGGCGCGCACGTCGCGCGGGTCGCAGAGCAGGAAGAGCGGCGCCACGTTGACCAGCAGGTTGCCCACGGCCCAGAGCCCGCCCTGCAGCTCGTCGCCGCGCAGCTCGCCCGTCGCCTCGGGACCGAGCGCGAACCAGTAGGCCGCGGTGTGCAGGTCCTCCTGCGGCAGGTGGATCTTGCCCCAGCCGACGTTCTCGTGCGTGTCCAGCTTGATCTTCTTGAAGACCGTGGCGACGAAGCTCAGCGCCACCTCGCCGTGATAGCGCGTCGCGGCGCCGGCCTCGCCGCTCTCGAACGCCTCCAGCACCTTCAGATCGACGGCCAGGTTGGCGTCGGTGTAGTAGTCCACGTCGACGCGATGGACGTACGCCTTCTTCTCCTCCCAGTCGAGGCGATCGACGTGATACTGCTCGCCGCCGTGCATGTAGATCGCCTCATCGTGGATCAGCGTCGGCGCGGAGGGTCGGTCGACCTCGCCGATCACGCGCGGCTTCGGCCCGCCGTCCGGTCCGGGCGGCCCCTGCCCGGTGTCGATCACCACGAAGTTGTCGATCGCGGCGCTGCGCAGGCTGATCGACTCGGCTGGAAACGACTCCGCGCTCCAGTGGTAGCGGTCGCCGGAGCGGTAGAGCACCTCTTCATCCGCCAGCAGCTCCAGCAGCTCCGCCGTCTGCGCCCCGAACTGCTCGTCGGCGGCGAAGGGCAGCTCGAAGGCGGCGCACTTCAGGTGGCTGGACAAAATGATCAGGTTGTCCGGGTTGATGCGCCCCGCCTCCGGCACGCCCTCGAAGACGAACTCCGGGTGGGTGGCGATGTACTGGTTCAGCGGGCTTGAGGTGGCGACGAGCACGGCGAAGGAGAGCGTGCCGCGCCGCCCGGCCCGGCCGAACTGCTGCCAGGTGCTGGCCAGCGAGCCGGGGTAGCCGTGCAGAACGGAAGCTTCCAGGCCGCCGATATCGATGCCCAGCTCCAGCGCGTTCGTCGCCACCACGCCGCGCACGCTGCCGTCGCGCAGGCCGCGCTCGATCGCGCGGCGTTCCAGCGGTAGATAGCCGCCACGGTAGCCGCGCACGCGCTCCGGCGCGCCGGGGAGCTGCTTCAAGGCGCCGCGCAGATACGTCAGCAAGACCTCGACCGAACTCCGGGAGGGCGAGAAGACGATCGTCTGCGCGCCGGAACGCAGCAGCTCCGAGGCGATGCTGCGCACGGCGAAGGCCGAGCTGCGGCGGATGCCGAGCTGGCGGTTGACGACCGGCGGGTTGTAGATGGCGACGATCTTCTGGCCCGACGGGGCGCCGTTGCGGTCGATCAGCTCGACCGGCGCGGCGAGCAGCGTCTCGGCCAGCTCGCGTGGGTTGGCGATCGTGGCCGAGCAGCAGATGAAGACCGGGTCGGAGCCGTAGAAACGGCAGATACGCCGCAGCCGGCGGACCAGGTTGGCCAGGTGGCTGCCGAAGACGCCGCGGTAGGTGTGCAGCTCGTCGATCACGACGAAGCGCAGGTTCTCGAACAGCTTCACCCACTTGGTGTGGTGCGGCAGCACGCCGGTGTGCAGCATGTCCGGGTTGGTGACGACGATGTGGCCCGCCGAACGCACGGCGCGGCGGACCTCGCCGGGCGTGTCACCGTCGTAGGTGTGGGTCTTGATCTCGGCGCCCAGGGCGTCGATCAGGCTGTGCAGCTCGGCGTACTGGTCCTGCGAGAGCGCCTTGGTGGGGAAGAGATAGAGCGCCCGCGCCTCCGGGTCGTCGAGCATGGCCTGCAGGACGGGCAGGTTGTAGCAGAGCGTCTTGCCGGAGGCGGTGGGCGTGACGACGACGAGGTTGCGGCCGGCGTGCGCCGCCTCGGCCGCGGCGCGCTGGTGGCTGTAGAGCGAGGCGATGCCGCGCGAGCGCAGCGCCTCGGCCAGCCGGGCGTCGAGCCAGTCGGGAAAGCCGGCAAACTCGGCGGCGCGGGCGGGCAGCGTGCGCCAGGCGGCGAAGTTGCCGGCGTGCTCGCGGCCGGTGCGCAGGCGTTGCAGCGTCTCGAGCAGCGCCACCGCGCAGCCTCCCGCAAAGGCGCACACCTGTTCGCCATTCGCTCCGCATCGTACGAGCGGCTGTTATGGGATGTCAATGCGAGGGCATACGGCGAAGGGCGCGGGCGCATTCAGAAGATGATGAACAGCCCGGCCAGCAGCAGCAGCAGGCCGCTGAGTCCGATGATGTAGCCCAGGTGAACGGAGGTGTCGATGACCTGATTCCGCAGGGCGACGTGAAGCAACAGGCCGGCAAGGCCCGCGACTACTCCCGTGATCGTTAAGCTGGCGCCGAGCCCGGCACGCGCCTCGCGCCAGCGCTGCCACGCCGACGGTGGGATCCTCTGCGCCGTCGCAGACCGCTTCTCGTCAGCCCTGGCACCGTTGGGATGACCGGCGGGCGGATCCTGCTGCGGCAACGGCGGCACCCGCGCCGTAAGCTGGGCGATCACCTCGGCCTGGTGTTCGGTGAGTCGACGCAGGAAGGCGACCTCGTCCCGCAGTTCTTCGATCAGCCCCTCCTCTATCGCGTCCATGCCGTTCAGACTACGCCCGCGCGGAGACCATGTCACCGGATTGCGCCCGCGATGAGCATCGACACGACGAACGCGACTTGACATATTGGCCCGACATGCGCCGGCTGCGCGGCCGGGGCCGCGCGGTGTATGCTCCAGCCGCGGGCCGGCTGACCGGCGGGGCAAGCGCCACCCGCCTCGGCCCTCCGCCCGAGCGAGGTGCAGCATGACGGACGAACTCTGGCGGCTCGACGCCACCGCGCTCGCCGCGCTGATTCGCGGCGGCCGCGTCAGCGCCCGCGAGGCCGTCGCCTCGCACCTGGAACGCCTGCAGGCGGTGAATCCGCACATCAACGCCGTGGTGCGCGTGCTCACCGACGAGGCGCTGGCGCAGGCCGATCAGGCGGACGCCCGCCGGCGGGCCGGCGAGGCGCTCGGCCCGCTCCACGGCGTGCCCGTCACCACCAAGATCAACTCAGACCAGGCCGGCTGCCCCACCGACAACGGCGTGGTGAAATTCAAGGACCTGATCGCCACGGAGGACAGCCCACAGGTGGGCAGCCTGCGCCGCGCCGGCGCGATCGTGATCGGCCGCACGAACGCGCCGGCGATGTCGATGCGCGGCATGACCGAGAACCGCCTGCACGGCCGCACGCTGAACCCCTGGAACCCGGCGGTCACCTGCGGCGGCTCCAGCGGCGGCGCCGGCGCTGCGCTCGCCGCCGGCATCGGCGCCATCGCCCAGGGCAACGACATCGGCGGCTCGATCCGCTGGCCGGCCTACTGCAACGGCGTCGCCGGCCTGCGCCCCAGTCCAGGCCGCGTCGCTTCCTTCAACGCCACGGCCACGGCGCCGCGGCGCATGTCCGGCCAGCTGATGGCGGTGAACGGGCCGCTGGCGCGCAGCGTGCGCGACCTGCGCCTCGCCCTGGCGGCGATGGCGGTGCGCGATCCGCGCGATCCGCTGTGGACGCCGGCGCCGCTTACAGGTGAGCCGCTGTCCCGGCCACTGCGCGTCGCGATCGTGGCCGAGCCGGCCGGCATCGCGGTGCAGCCGCCCGTCGCCGCGGCCGTGCGCCGGGCGGGCGCCTGTCTCGCCGCCGCCGGCTGGCAGGTCGAGGAGATCGAGCCGCCCGACCTGAAACGCGTGGCGGACCTCTGGCACCCGATCGGCCTCTCCGACCTGAACGCCTCGCTGCGGCCGCTGCTGGCGGAGATCGACGACCCCGGCCTGACGCAGTTCATCACCAACTGGTGCGAGCTGAAGGGTGGTGCCGGCCTCGATGAGTATCTGCTGGCACTGGCCGAACGCGACACGCTGCTGCGGCGCTGGCAGCTCTTCATGGAGACCTATCCGCTCATCGTCATGCCCGCCTGCGGCGAAGTCGGCCTGCCGGCCGACGCCGACACCCAGGGCACTGCCGGCGCTCTGCGCATGCTCGACGCGCTGCTCTTCCAGCTCACGCTGCCCGTGCTCGGTCTGCCCGGCCTTGCCGTGCCGGTCGGGGAGCACGGGGGACAGCCGCTGGGCGTGCAGATCGCCTCCCGCCGCTACCGCGAGGACCTCTGCCTCGACGCCGGCGAGATCATCGAGGCGCACGAGCCGCCGCGCACGCCGATCGACCCGCGCGGCTGAGCGGAACGCCCGGCGCGGCTGCCAGAGAACGAAGCGCGAGGACGGCGATGGCCACGAACGGCAGCGGGAACGAGACACAGGCGGCGCTGCCCGCGCGCGCGATCGTGATCCTGCTCGACAGCCTCAACCGGCACATGCTCGGCGCCTACGGCGGCACAGAGTTCGCGACGCCGAACCTCGACCGCTTCGCCCGGCGGGCGCTGACCTTCACGAAGCACTACACCGGCTCGCTGCCCTGCATTCCCGCGCGCCACGACCTGCTCTGCGGCGCCCTCGACTTCCTCTGGAAACCCTGGGGCTCGATCGAAGTCTGGGAGCAGGCGATCACGCTCTCGCTGCGCGAGGCGGGCGTGACGAGCCTGCTGATCTCCGACCACCCGCACCTTTTCGAAGTCGGCGGCGAGAACTACCACACCGACTTCTCCGCCTGGGAGTACGAGCGCGGGCACGAGTCCGACCCCTGGAAGACGCGGCCCGATCCCTCCTGGCTGGGCGCGCCGCTGTTCGGCCGCAGCTTCATGCCCTACGACAACTCGCGCGGCTACTTCCGCGACGAGGACGACTTCCCCGGCCCGCGCACGATGCGCGCCGCTGCCCGCTGGCTGGACCAGCACGCGCCGCCCCACGATCGCTTCTTCCTCTTCGTGGATGAGTTCGACCCGCACGAGCCCTTCGACACGCCCGAGTCCTACGCCCGCCGCTACGACGAGAGCTGGCAGGGGCCGCACCTGATCTGGCCGCCCTACGCCGTCGGCGCCGTCGCGAAGGGCATCATCAACGACCGCCAGGCGCGGCAGCTCCGCGCCCAGTACGGCGCCAAGCTGACGCTGATCGACGCCTGGTTCGGCCGCATGCTCGACGCCATCGACCGGCGGGCGCTGTGGGAAGACACCGCCGTGATCGTGCTCACCGACCACGGCCACTACCTGGGCGAGAAGGACATCTGGGGCAAGCCGCGCTCGCCGCTCTACGAGCCGCTGGGGCACATCCCCCTGCTGATCGCCTGGCCGGGCGTGGCGCCGCACGACGTCGCCGCCCTCACCACCACGGCCGACATCTTCGCCACCCTCTGTGCGATCTTCGGGGTCACGCCCGCACAGCGCACGCACGGCGTCTCGCTGCTGCCGCTGATCGAGGGCCGGGCGCGGCAGGTGCGTGACTACGCCCTCGCCGGCGTCTGGGGGCGCGAGGTGAACCTGATCGACGGCGAGCTGACGTACGGCCGGGCGCCGGCGGGCGCCAACGCGCCGCTCTCGCTCTGGTCGAACCGCTGGACGACGATGCCGGTGCCCTCGCAGCCGCGGCTGCGCCTGCCGCCGCCCGACGAACGCGCCGCGCTCGATCACATGCCGGGCACGCGCATCCCGGTGATCCGCCAGCCGTTTCAGGCCGGCGACCTGCTGCCCTACTGGGCGGCCGGGCCGTTCAGCGGCAACCAGCTCTATCATCTCGGCAACGACCCCGCCCAGGAGGAAAACCTCGCCGGCACGCCGCTGGAGCGCGACTACGCCGACCGCCTGCGCCAGGCGCTGCAGGCGATCGAGGCGCCGGACGACCAGCTCGTGCGCCTGGGCCTCGCCTGAAGACGCCAGCCGGCCGCGCGCGCCGGCCACATATCCGGCCGGCGCAAGTTGTGGCGGGCCACCGATGCGTTGCATGCTGCGCTGCAGAGATGATCGTCGCACCCGCGCTACGACGCCGTAGCGCGGGCGCATCGCTTGAGCCGCAGAGAGGTGCAGCATGGCCTCGATCTGGGTCGATTTGCTGGGGGCGCGGGTGCGCTTCGACGGCCGCAAGTATCCCGGCCGCTTCCTTGAGGCCGGTTCGCCCAGGGCCGAGCCGCTGCTGCTGCTGCACGGCGGCGGCGGCCACGTCGAGAACTTCAGCCGCAACTTGATGCCCTACGCCCAGCACTTCCACGTCTTCGCGCTCGACTGCGTCTGGCACGGCCTCGGCCCGCAGCCGCCCTTCAACCCGGAGCTGATCCCCACCTACGTCGACCAGGTCGTGGACTTCCTTGACTGGCAGGGCATCGCCGCGGCCAACATCGAGGGCCAGTCGATGGGCGGCTGGACGGCGCAGCGCCTCGCCTACGAGCACCCCGATCGGCTGCGCAAGCTGGTGCTGACCACGGCCCAGGGGTTCAAGCTGGCGCCGGCGCCGGGCAGCGAGCCGGCGGCAGCCACTCCATCGCGCACCGCCGGCACACGCCAGCTTGCCTACCTGGATGACCCGAGCTGGGAGAACATCCGCAGGCGCATGCTGCCCTTGCTCGCCAACCCCGACCGGCTGACCGACGAGCTGATCGCCCTGCGCCAGAAGCTCTACAGCAACCCCGCCACCAACGCCTCCCTGCGCCAGGTCGTAGCGCACTACGGCGGCGGGCCGGAGCTGCCCTCGCAAAAGTACCTGATGACCGAGAAGGAGCTGGGCCGGATCACGGCGCCCACACTCGTCTACTGGGGCGACCACAACATGGTGCCGCCGGCGATGGGCGAGCGGCTGGCCGCCGCGATTCCCGGCGCCTGCTACTACTGCGCGGAAGACACGGGCCACTGGGCGCAGTTCGAGCACGCCAACGAACACAACCGCGTCGTCCTGCGCTTCCTCACCGGCGACGCGACGCTGGAGCCGCTGAGGGTGGACGAGGAGACGAGAGAGGAAATAGGAACGAGGAACTAGGAAATAGCATGAAGGAAATGGAAAATAGGGGGACGATGGCGCGGCCAGGTGCTCCCTATTTCCTATTTTCTCGTTCCTACTTCCTGGTTCCCTGCCCCGAGGCTCGAACCACTACCGCGCTACTGCACACCACGGAGAGGTCTACATCGTGACCACAGCCGAGCACGCGGCCGGCCCCTTCCTGCACGCCCGCTGGTACGGCACGCCGATCAAGCGGCGCGAAGACCCGAAGCTGATCACCGGCCACGGGATCTTCGTGGACGACATCACCCTGCCGGGCATGCTGCACATGGCCGTCGTGCGCTCGCCCTACGCCCACGCGCACATCACCGCGTTCGACGCCGCGGCCGCACGGGCGATGCCCGGTGTGGTCGAGGTGATCACCGCGGACGAAGCCAAAACCACGATCCCGCCCTTCCCGCCCAACCCCGGCCCGAAGCAGCCGCCGCGCTACCTGATCGCCCGCGACATCGTGCGCATGGTGGGCGAGCCGGTGGCCGTGGTGCTGGCCGAAACCCGCGCCCAGGCCGTCGACGCCGCCGACACGATCGCGATCGACTACGATCCGCTGCCGGCGCTGGTCGACGCCGAGGCGGCGCTCGCGCCGGACGCGCCGCAGCTCTGGCCCGACTTCCCCGGCAACACACTGATCCGCGACCAGCCGGCGGGCAGCGGCGAGATCGACGCCGCCTTTTCCGGGGCCGACGTGATCGTGCGCCAGCGCATGACCTGCCCGCGCCTGGCGATCTGTGCGATCGAGACGCGCGGCGTCGTGGCCGCCTTCCAGCCCTGGGAGAACTCGCTCACCGTCTGGAGCACGACGCAGGCGCCGCACCGCATGCGCTGGGTGCTCTCGCGCCTGACCGAGCTGCCCGAAGGCCGCATCCGCGTGATCGTGCCGGAGATGGGCGGCGGCTTCGGCGCCAAGGGCAACACCTACAACGAAGAGACGATCGCCTGCCTGCTGAGCCAGCGGCTGGGCCGGCCGATCAAGTGGATCGAGACGCGCAGCGAGTCCTTCTCCACCACGCAGCACGGCCGCGGCCAGGTCGGCTACGTCGAGCTGGCGGCGAAGCGCGACGGCACGCTGCTCGGCTTCAGGCTGCGCGTGATCGCGGATCTGGGCTACACCTGCAATATGATCACCGCCGGCTGGCCGCACCAGACCGTGCGCCTCGCGCCGAACGTCTACCGCTTCGACGCGGCACACGTGCTGCTCACCGAGGTCTTCACCAACAAGCCGCCGACCGGCCCCTATCGCGGCGCCGGCCGGCCCGAAGCCGTCTACTTTATGGAGCGCGCGATCGACCTGCTGGCGCGCGAGCTGCCGATGGACCCGGTCGAGCTGCGCCGCAAGAACTTCATCCCCGCCGACGCCTTCCCCTTCACGACCGTCACCGGCCTCACCTACGACAGCGGCGACTACCGCAAGGCGCTGGATACGCTGCTGGAGCAGTGCGACTACGCGGCGCTGCTGCGCGAGCGTGACGCGGCCCGCGCCGCGGGGCGGCTGGTCGGCCTCGGCCTCTCCTGCTACGTGGAGAGCACCGGCGGCCAGGTGGGCGGCTGGGAGTATGCCTCCGTGCGCGTGGACCGCACGGGCGCGGTCGCGATCGCCACCGGCATCTCGGCGCACGGCCAGGGCCACCAGACCACCCTCTCGCAGATCGCGGCCGAGGTGCTGGGCGTATCCATGGACAGCGTCACGATCCACGAGGGCGACACGGCCCTCGTCGCCGAAGGCACCGGCACGATGGGCAGCCGCAGCATGGTGATGGGCGGCTCCGCCGTCTACCTGGCGCTGCGCCAGGTCGAGGAGAAGATGCGCCGCATCGCCGCCGACATGCTCGACGCCAGCCCCGACGATCTGCGCTTCGTCAACAGCCGCATTGAGCCGGTGGACGCGCCGGACCGCGGCCTGCGCTTCGCCCAGGTCGCGGCGCGGGCCTACGGCGGCGCGGCCGGCGTCGAACCGGGGCTGGCGGCCGAGACGTTTTACCAGGGCGAGGGCACAACCTTCCCCTTCGGCGCGTATCTGGCGATGGTCGAAGTCGACCGCGACACGGGCGCGATTCAGTTCCTGCGCTTCGACGGCGTGGACGACTGCGGCCCGGTGATCAACCCGCTGATCGTCGCCGGCCAGGTGCACGGCGGCATCGCCCAGGGCGTGGGCCAGGCGCTCTTCGAAGAAGCGGTCTACGACGAGAGCGGCCAACCGATCGCCGGCAGCTTCCTGGACTACGCCATCCCGCACAGCGAAGACCTGCCGCGCCTCTCGATCGGCCACACGGTCACGCCCTCGCCGATCAATCCGCTGGGCATCAAGGGCGTGGGCGAGGCGGGCACGATCGGCAGCGTGCCGGCGATCGCCAACGCGGTGATGGACGCGCTGGCGCCGCTGGGCATCCGCCACATCGACCTGCCGCTCACGCCGCTGCGGGTCTGGAACGCGCTGGCGGGGAGGAACGAGGAAATAGGAGGAGACAGGAAATAGAATGAAGGAAATAGGAAATAGCCGGCGGACCTCGCGCTCGTACCCCTCTTTTCTATTTCCTCGTCCCGATTT